>VBKX01000373.1:0-1028 GCA_005879435.1 Deltaproteobacteria bacterium | reverse complement strand
TCCTGGAGATCCTCTCTCGGCAAGACTAGAGCTTGTCACCGTTCGCGCGGCACACCCGGCCAGAGCCATAGTCCCAAGCGCTGTCGCTGCGCTCAGGAAACCACGCCGGCTTATCTTGGGTCTGTTGCTCATAGGACAAATTCTAGATCTGCGGACCTCTCGCCTCTGCTTGCTGCTATAGTCAAAGGCAGTTGCTCCGACAAGCCGACAAATGCTAAACACTTTGTTGAACATCTCTAAACAATAATTTCGAGCCATGGATCGCTTTAAAACTATCGATAGCTTTGTCCGAGTGGCCACCGCGGGGAGCTTTTCCTCGGCGGCAAAGCAGCTTGGCATGTCGCGCGCGCTGGTGTCACTCCACGTCACCGACCTGGAAAAGCGCCTGGGCGTGCGCTTGCTCAATCGGACCACGCGCAGCTTAACGCTGACCGAGGCCGGAGCCAATTATTTGGAATACTGCCGACGCATGCTGGCGGAGATGAACGAGCAGGAAACTTCGATCACGCAACTGCAAAAGGAACCCCGCGGCTCATTGAAGATAGCGGCGCCGAAGTCTTTTGGCACGCTCTATCTTTCCGACGCGGTGGTGAGTTTTTCAGCCCGCTATCTCAATATTCAGCTGAGCTTGATCCTCGAAGACTATTCTTTTCGCGCCTACGATTTTGTCGAGCAAGGCCTCGACGTGGCCGTGCGATTGGGCGATTTACCCGATTCGACATTGGTCGCCCGAAAGATCGCGACGCTGCAGTGGATCGTATGCGCCTCACCGAAATACTTGGCGCACCACGGCGATCCGAAGACGCCGGCCGATCTCGGCAAACATACCTGTCTCGCGCACGTCAACCTCGATCCCAACGACCGCGCCTGGCGCCTCCACAGTTCCGACCATGTGATCTCAGTCAAAATCAGCGGCGCCTTTTCGTCCAACAGCGCGCTGGTATTGCGCAAGGCCGCCCTCGCCGGACTGGGCATTGGTTATCTGCCGCTCTACTGCATCGAAGAAGATCTGCAGACCGGCGCTTTGC
>VBKX01000372.1 GCA_005879435.1 Deltaproteobacteria bacterium | reverse complement strand
TATCTTATATCCCGCCGCAGCGGCACGAAAAACCGCCCCACCACCACAGCAGAACGATTCGCGGCGAGGAGCGCGAAACCGCGGACGGATCAAAATACTTTGGGGCCGTAGAAAGGCACCATTTTTCTCTTGTGCTTCCTTGATAGGGGAATTACCATGCGGCCACTTAAAATCAACTGCACCTAAAGCAAAGTAGCATCATGAGCGAAAACCGGGATCGAGTCCCAGGGCGAAACCCCCGTTGTCGCGTGCGCCCGCGAATCGCTGGATAGGATAGAGACGTTTTAGAGAGTTTGAAACCTGGCAATGGTACGCTTGGCGTAGGAGCAAATCATGAACACACGTTATGGGATCGGCGTTGCGGCATGGGCTGGAGCGTTATTGCTTTTTGCCTCGGTATTTTCCGATAACCTGTTCGCCCAAACTCTCGACAGGATACGCCTCGGCTACAGCGGCACAGGAATCAGCAGCTATTCGATGGAAATGGTTCGCTGCTCAATCAAGCGCTGATCGCCGGCACCTTTGATGTTGCGTTGTCACAAGGCTCGGAAACTATGCTCGCGAAAATGCGCGGTGCCGACATGCGCATCGTCGCCGTCATTGCCAATCGATTCAATCACGTCTACATCACCGCCCCGTCGATCACATGCATTAAACAATTAAAAGGCAAAAGGATCGCGGTCAGCCGGTTTGGTTCGGGATCACACTTTCAAAGTAATCTAGCGCTCAAAGACGGCGGCTTGGACCCCGATAAGGATGTGACCACCTTGCAGATTGGCAATTCCGGCGCGCGCATGGCTGCCATCCTGAGCGGCACCGTCGATGGAACCATCATGGCAGCGGATTTCGTGCCCAAGGCGAAAAAAGAAGGCTTCAATATCCTTACTGATCTCGCCGACACCAAGATCGAATATCCTTTCCTGTCACTGCATATGATGGGGCCTCACCTAGACCGCAATCTAAAAATGGCGAAAGCGCTCATCAGGAGCATGTCGGAATCGATCCGCGCGCTTCAGGCCGACGCGACGAATGCAAAAATAGCGATCCGCGCGTCATTGAAAACCGACGACGTAGAAACCATCGACTACGCGCTTTCACGCAGCGTCCGCGTGCTTGATCCCCGCCCGTTCCCGACGCCTGGCGGCATTCAAACCGTGCTCGACGAGATCGGCAAAGAAGCCAAGGGCAAAACTTTCCGGTATGACGACTTCGTCGACATGCGGGCGCTCAGAGAACTGCAGAAGGAAGGGTTTTTCAAATAGCAGCGCTAAGACAGATTGATCTGCACGAGAACCAAGGGCGCATCGCCTTCCGCGCCTTTGCCTTTGCTCTGTAAGAGCGGCGGCGTCAGGGCCGGTCGGATCTGTTCAATCTCTTTCCAGGTCTGCTCCGGCATGATGAGGTAATCTTTGCCCACGCCGATCTTAGCTGCAACCTCGGCGAGTGGCCGCTCTAGCGGCTCGATCACCTTGCCGTGATAAAAGACCACGGGGTCGCTGTTGAATTCGCCGAAAAGATAGACCGCCGTTTCCGGCTTTATTCGCTGCTCCATGTTCATGACAAAGTCGCGATAACTTTTGCTGGCCGCGATCACGGGGATAACGATGGCCCGGCTGATGAATCCAAGCGACACGCTGATGAATACGAGCAGTAGAGCTGCTTGACGGATCTTGCCGAGCCAAAACGCGCGCCCGAGCGCCAACCAAAGTACCGCGGATAAGAATGATACTGCGGTGAATACAGCGCCAAACGTGTCCAAGGCATCTTGAACGACCAGCAGGTTGGCGCGGTCCTTCGGTTTGAGCAAACTGGCAATCGGCCCGAAGAACCAGCCGGGCTCATGATTCCAAATCGCGCCTATGGTGATGACCAATAGTAGTGCACCGGTCAAGACGGCGATGCCGGCAACGATGTGATAGAGTATCAGTCGTGCGCCGGTTGAAACGCCATGGTGATAAACCCAGGCCGCGAGCAATAGCGCCAGCGGCGGATACAAAGGCAAGAGGTAGACGGGTCGTTTCCCCGCCGACAACGAAAAGAAAACGAACATGACCAGAAACCACGACTTGAAAAACAGCCGGTCATCGTCGCCGCGTGCGCCCCGCTGAAACACGTCCCAAAGCATGAACGGCAAAAAAAGACTCCACGGCAATCCCAGGCTGAAAAGATAAGAGAAGTAATAATAAACTGGATGGCTGTGCCCGGAACCGCCGAAAAATCGTTTGAGGTTTTCCTGAAGCAATTGGCGATCGACGAATCCTTCCCCGCCCCGGGTAATCGCCAGCCCGTACCATCCGACAGCGAGGAGGAGAGTTATGATCACGCCCGGGTGAAGGGCGAACTTTAGGACCAGATCCCATCTTCTTTTTACGGCGAGAAACACCGCCATCACCAGTCCCGGCAAAAGTATTCCCAGCGGGCCCTTTGCCAGCGTGCCGATGCCGACCAGCGCATACAACGCGAAATACCACAGCGAGTGGGTTAGAAAGCCGCGATAAAGCGCATAGAAAACAATCAAACTGAGGGTTACGAAAACACACAGGGTCATGTCGACGCGCGCGCTCAAGGCTTGATCGCTGTAAATCATGGTTGTGGCGAGTATCGCCCCGGCAAGCAGCCCGACTGCCCCGCCATATAACTTTCTGCCAAGAACATAGACAAAGAGAACACCGAGCGTGGCATAAAGGGCGGACGGAAACCGGATAGTGGTCTCGTCCAGTTTACCTGTGACTTTGGCAACCACCGCCGCCGACCAGTGAAACAGCGGCGGCTTGGATGGAATCGCGCTCGCCCGCTTGAGCGGAAACAACCACTCGCCGCGCTGCACGATATCTTGCACCGCCAGCGCTTCTCTCGGCTCGCCTTTATCGAAAAACGGCGTATTGCCGAGATAAGGGAAATATAAAATTCCGCATAACCCAACGAGAAGAAAAAAGTACCACGTCGATGTAGTTTGGTCGCTCATTCGTAGATCCTTAATAATCGTATGACCCGCTCTTCTATCGACTCCATGCGCGATATCATCCGAGACAAACGCCGCGATACAAATGCTGCGCAATGGGTCATTCTGAGAAATCTCAAGCGTCAGCGGGCTGATTCGCCGAGCCGGATCGCGAAGCCGCGCCGAGCAGTAGCAACAGCGCTGGAAGCACCACCAAAACTAAAGGAAACTGGATCGCAAGCCCGGAGACGATCGCGATCGCCAGCGGTTGCTGCATGGCGGCGCCTTGGCCGATGCCCAACGCGAGCGGCAACAGGGCGAATATCGCAGCCAACGTCGTCATGGCGATCGGTCGCATGCGGTTGTTGCCGGCTTTGATCAGCCGAGATAGCGGATCGTCCTCGGCGCTGAGATCGGCGTATTCTGCGAGATAAAAAATCGCCACTTCCGTAACGATACCGACGATCATGGTCATTCCCATCATCGATGATATATTCACTTCCGTGCCGGTGAGCCAGAGACCGATCAAGTCCGCCGACAGCGCAAACAGCGTCGTCACGAGCACCGCAATGGCGACGCGAAAACTTTCGAACAAGAAGAGTAGCAAGAGAAAAACCAGAGCCACCGCTCCCAGGAAAACGGCAATGAGACCGGCGAACGCGCTTTGTTGTTCTGCGTAGAGACCTCCCAAGTCGTCATAGACCCCTTGAGGCACGACTCCCGGCCGAGCCAATGCCTGCTTAACTTGAGCAATCACCGAGCCGATGTCCCGGCCGCTGATTCGGCCGGTGACGGCGACCATTTGCTTGAGATTGTCCCGGGTAATTTCCGGCTGACCGGTTACGGCTGTGAGACTTGCGACCCGCCTGAGCGGAAATAAGTGGCCGTCCGGCGCGCGCACGCGCAGATCCTCGACGTCGTGTTGGGTGACTCGAAGGCTATGCGGTATCCATGCCCGCACGCCGATCATCTTCGGTCCGCTCTGCACCTGGGTTGTAACGATTCCAGTAAGATGATTTGACACCATTTGCGTGATCGCATCGGGGTCGACGCCTTCCAGGCTGGCTTTGACTCGGTCGATCTGAATGTCCAGGGCGTCACCCGCCAGCACGATACCGCTCTTGACGTCGACTACGCCGGGAATTTTTTCGATAACCTTAGCGACTGCGGGTCCGAGCTTCAACAATAGATTGCCGTCATCGGAGTAGAGTTTGATTTCGATCGGCTGCGGAACCGCAGTCAGATCGCCGATCAGATCCTCCATTAATTGCGCCAGCTCAATCACCAGTCCGGGAACCTGCCCTTCCACCTTCTGACGCACCTCGTCCATCACGGCCTCGATGTTGCGCCGGGGAAACGGTTTGAGGCGCACGAAAAAATCCCCCGTGTTGGCCTCGGTCAATCCGCCGCCGAGCTGCAGACCGGTGCGCCGCGAGTAGGTGTCCACCTCGGACGTAGCGCGCAGAATCCTTTCGACCTGGCGCAGCAAGCGATCGGTTTCGCTGAGCGACGTCCCTGGCTCGGAACGGTAATCGAGGATAAAACCTCCTTCATCCATCGACGGCATAAAACCGGAGCCAATATTTCGGTAACTGAGGAAGGCGGCGCCGAATAAAATCGCAGCAATTAACAAGACAACCCAAGGACGCGCCAGAACCCGATGCATCGTGGACCGATAATCACGTTGGATGCGCGCGCTGAATCGCCCGCCTTCTTCCTGCCGAGCATCGTTCTCATTGAGGAAATGATCCGCCAGCAGCGGAACCGCCAACCAAGCCACCACGAAGGAAATAATCAGGCTGGCCGCCATCGTCAGAGATAATGCCTTGAAAAAAGCGCCGGTGACGCCGGATAGAAACGCCAGCGGCGCGAATATGACGATCGTGGACGCCGAGGAACCCGCGAGCGATTTGGTAAATTCCGCGGCCGCTTGAAGAACTCGCCCGCGAGGATGCGCCGCGCCTTCGCGCACCCGTCGCACAATATGCTCGACCATGACGATCGCGTCGTCGATGATCAGCCCCACCGCGGCCGCCATGCCGCCGAGAGTCATCATGTTGAAGCTCATGTTAAAAATATAGAGCAGCAGCACCGTGGCCGCGAGCACGCCGGGCACGGCAATGGCCGCGATCAGCGTGACTTTCAAATTGCGCAGGAAGAGCAAAAGGATGAGCACCGCGAAAACAACGCCGACGATCATCGCATCGCGCACGCTGCTCGCTGAGGAGACGATCAGCTCGCTTTGATCGTACCAGTTGGCAACGTTGACGCCCGGGGGTAACTGCTTGCGAAATTCAGCCAGCTTGGTTTTGATCTCTCGGGCGATCTGCACTGTGTTGCCGCCGGGCTGCTGATGCACCTGAAAAATCACCGCATCGTGGCCGTCGGCCGTCACGCGCACCCACTGGGGCACCGTCCCTTCGCCGACCGTCGCCACGTCTGCGAGCCGCACCAAACCCGCGGGACCCGAGCGGAGGATCGTGTTGCGGATTTGCTCGAGGCTGAGAAGACGCGTGTCGGACATGGCGAGATAAAGCTTATAATGATCTTCCAGGCGGCCCACCGCCTGAATCACGTTAGCCGCCGATAACGCCTTGGCGACGTCGCTTAAAGACAATCCGTAAGAATCCAAGCGCGCCGGATTGACGATCGCTTGATACTCTCTCTGAGCGCCGCCGAGAACTTCGATCTTGGCTACCCCGCCGATCGTCGAAAGCAAAGGCCGAAGCTGGTACAACGCAATGTCGCGAAGTTCGACCAACGAACGCGCGTCCGAGGTCAGGCTGTAGGCCAACACCGGGAAAACGGTGGGATCCATGCGCCGAACATTGGCGGTCGTTCCTTGCGGCAAGTTTGGCATGACCTGGTTGATCGCCGACTCGATTTGCAACAGGGCGGCCACCATGTCTTCGCCCCAATCAAAATTGATCGATATTTCGGCGCTGCCGCGGCTCGTCGTGGAGCGAAGATTGCGCACGCCGGGAACCGCTCGAACCGCCTGTTCGATCGGCAGGGTCACCTCGATCGCCATGCGTTCGGCCGGACGATCGCCGGCATCGAGGCTGACGACGACTCTGGGAAAGCTAATGTAAGGAAAGAGCGCCACGGGCAGATTGCGGATCTCCGCCACACCACCGATCATCAGCACCGCAATTAAAAACAAAAGCGACGAGCGATGTTTCTGTATCCAGCCGGCAAAGTTCATCGAGACGCGTCGACTTTGACGGCCATCCCGTCTTTTAGCTCGTAATTTCCCAGAGTCACCACCAGGTCGCCGGGCCGGAGATCTTCGCCCATAACTTCCATTTCTTTTCGATCCTGCAAACCGACGCGCACCGTGTGTTCTTGGGCGCGACCTTCTTTGGTGGTGAAGAGAATGAAATGATCCTCTTCTGGGAGAACTGCCGATCGAGGAACGATCAGCCCGCGCGCGGATGCGATGGCGATTTTTCCCAATACATATTCTCCTAAGAGGAAGTTGGAGTTTGCCGGCAGCTCGGCAAAGATCTGCACGAGACGAGTCGTGGCATCGGCGGTGCGCGCAATTTTACCGATTCGGCCGGAAGTTGTTTTGGCGCCGGACGCGTTCACGCGAGCGAGCAAAACCTCTTGTCCAAGTCTCATCTTGTCGATGTTTTCCGGTTCGATTCCCAGGCGCACCTCGTGGCGATTTTGCGCAACCAGTTCGACCATCGAGGTACCCGCGAGGACGATGGCGCCTTCCTGGGCGGAAACCTTTGAAACCAATCCCCGCACGTCGGCATGAACGGTGCGAATGGCTTCGAGCCCTCGGCGCCGCAGACTTTCCAGCTTCTCGCGGGCTTGTTCAAGAGCTTGTTTGGCCTGCAGGAGCTGGTCATTGGCCGCCAGTTTTAAATCGAAGCGCTGTTGCATAAAGTCGAATGCCTTTTGCGCCGATTCGAAATCGCGGCGGGCAAGGTCGGCCTGAAGTTTGGCCTCGGCGCTCGGCTCGATTTCCAACAAAGCGTCTCCCTGGGAAATCCGTTGTGCTTCGGTCACGAGAACGCGGCGCACCCGGCTCTCAAAAGGCACGGACACGGTTTGAACGGCGCCGGCCGCCGGCACTACCGTGCCGTAAACAGTGATCTCTTCGGTAACGGTTCCTTGCCGGATGGGCGTAACTTTCACGGGCGCCGTAAGTTCAGGCGATGATTTTGTCGAGACGGTCGCACCTTCGTCACCGGAGTTTGGCTGCTCACTCGAAGATACCCGCAAGTATCCGACGGCGAGTATCCCGGTGACGAGTGCGGCGCCGACACCGCCCCATAACTTTCGCTTCACGGGATCGCTCCCTTCTCTCCTGCCGGCCCGAGATAGCGCCCTGCCGCGACTTCGAGGCCGACGCGCAGATCATCGAGCTGATGCTTGAGATCGACGAGCTCCAACTGTTTGGCGGTCAACTCGGCTCTGGAGTTGTAATAGGTCAAGACATCGGCATTACCCTGCAACAGGGCGGCACGATAGGACTCGACCACGTTTTGCATCGTCGGGATCGACTTTTCGGCAACGTCCCTCTCGTGCTGTAACGAATCCATATTTGCGAGTATGCGCGCCACTTCGCTGCGCGCTTCGAATACGCGAGCGACATATTCGTCGAAAAGCTTGGCCCTCGTCGCGCTTTCCGAAGCAATCGCTCCCTGGTTGCGGTCGAAGAGCGGCAGGTCTATGGCGATGCCAAATCCAGTCGTCACGATGTTGCTGGTATCCCGGGCGCGAGAGAATCCGATGG
>VBKX01000370.1 GCA_005879435.1 Deltaproteobacteria bacterium | reverse complement strand
ATGGATGCTTGATGCGGATCTTGGGAAACGCTTGGATGTCTTTTTTCAATTGATCGACGAATTCTTTAGACGTGGCCATCTTGGTTCCTCCTCAAAGCGTGAATTTCGTGATTGGAGTAATGGAGTGGTGGAGTGATGGGAGTAGCAACACTCCAGTTCTATCTTTTTCCGTCGAGCCGGCTGACGTAATACTCCCAGCCGCGCATCGGGAAGCGCTGATCGGCGTTGTAGACTTCCAGCTCGGCTGCGGTTAGATACCTCGGTTCGCCGTGCAGCAGCGCTAAATGATTCCACTCGCCGAGCATGGCGAGGCGCGTGGTGCGCTCGATGACTTGCTCGACGCTTTCGCCCACGGCCGTTGCCGAGGGCGGATGCCAATTCGTTGCCGCGCTCCACCGTACGTACCAGCCCGATCCCATCGTATATCGGCGGACCGTCAGCGGAAAGAAATTTACCGTAATGGTGCATGGGCTTGAGCTTGATCGGCAGCACGCTGAAAATCGTGCTCCATTTCGAGTGCGTGTGCGCGACGCTGACGATCTCAGGCCGCGCTTTTAGAATGCAAGAGTGGATCGGCCACTCGTTGGGCGGTGTCTTGGCGCCGTCGAGATAGTTGCCGTCGAGATCCTGCATGATCAGCCGGTCGCGAGTGACGCAGCCGGGGCTAACATTAGCGATTGTGATAAATGCGTCGGCGCCAGGCACGCGTACGCTGATATGGCCGTAACCGTCGGTAACGCCCTCGTGATCGAGGATGTGGCAGGCGGTTATCAATTTCTCGGTCAGCTCTTTGAGCTCCGATGAGTCAATTTTGGGCACGTCTGTTCGAATCGCCGCCATGAACGCTCCTTGCTGATTGGGATAAAAGACGAATGATTTACTTTGGCGAATCTATTCGTCGGTTCTCAGACTGTCAAGAAGAGCGGCGCTCGCGGATCCGGCTCAGGTAATACTCCCACGGGCGCGCCGGAAATGCCTGGTCGGCGGAAAACGTTGCCATCTCCACTTCGCTCATGTAGAGCGGCTCGCCGTGAGCCACGGCCATATGCGCGAGCTCGCCGATAAATGCGAGCTGGACGGTGGGTAGGATTGCTTGCTCGAGACTGGCTCCGACGACGGCGTCACCGTGCGCCCGCATCAAAACCGCCGCGCTGTCTTTCAAAGCCGTCGCCAGCGCTTCACCGCGCTCGACGGTGCCGATTAGGCCGGCCGCCGGATAAATTGGCGGGCCGTTCGCGGGAAGGAACTTCGCGTACATGTGCACCGGGCGAAGACCGCCTTTGAGCACGCTGAAAAGCGAGCTCCACTTGGAGTGGGTGTGGCAGACGCTCATAACATCAGGACGAGCACGCAGGATGCATGCGTGAATCGGCCACTCGTATGGCGGCGCATTTTGGCCGCCGAGAAATTTCCCATGGAGGTCCAGCATCACGAGCCGCTCTAACGTCGCGCAGCCAGGGCTGACTCCGGCGATGGTAAGAAATGCATCGGTTCCGGGAACGCGTAGACTTACGTGGCCGTAACCGTCGGTGATGCCTTCGCGATCGAGAATGTGACAGGCGTCGACTAGTTTTTGCTTGAGCTCTTTGAGATCGCTGGAATCGAAAGCGAGAACATTTGATTTAAGACTGTCCATGCAAACTCCTTGGCAGCGCTTCTTAGTTCACCTCGGTTCTATTGGCCGATGATCGGAGAGTCAAGGCAACGATTGTCTTGACAAGCAACGCGTCGCGGAGGTTAATGCCATTGGGAATTTGACACCTGCAGGGGGTACACCCGTGATGTCCAGGATTTTCCGCGCAGCGTTGCTGTTGGTGCTACTCTCATCGCCTGTTTCACTTGTCGCTCAAGAAAAGTACATCGCCAGCTATGCAGGCTTCGCCGGATTCCAAGCTCCTTTGTGGGCGGCCAAAGACTACGGTTTCATGGCGAAATACGGCGTGAACAGCGATCTGGTCATGATCCCGGGTTCAGCAAGGGGCGCGCAGGCCCTGCTCGGCGGCAGCATTCACTTTGGCCAGATCGACGGTACCGCGCTGATTTCCGCCATCAATCAAGGAGCGGATCTCGTCTTCGTCGCGTCGTCGTTGAACCGATTCCCGTTCAGTCTGGTCGCGCAGAAAAATATTCGCCAGCCGAAGGATCTCGTCGGTAAAAAAATCGGCATCGTCGCTTTGGGTGGGGCCCACGAAGTATCGCTCATCCTGGCGCTTAAGGAATGGAACATCCCGCGTCAATCGGTTACGCTTCTCGCCAGCGGGCCGGCGGCCAATCGTTTATTGGCGCTGGCGAGCGGCGCCTTCGATGCGACTCTGCTCGCGCCGCCGGAGACCGGCGAGGCCGCGCGCATGGGACTGCCGACGCTGGCCAACATGAACGAGCTCAAAGCGGCATACTTTCCGATGAACGCCGTCGCCACGCGGCGATCCTTTCTGGAGAAAAATCGCGATGTGATCAAGCGATTTCTGCAAGCTTACTCCGAGGGCATCCACCAGTTCATGACGAACAAGGATAAGGGGCTGGCGTTACTCACCCAGCGGATGAAACAGAAAAATCCCGCCGTCGTCGAAGAAACTTACCAGTACTTCAATTCGACGTTCTCATCGCCTCCGCGCATGTCGCACGAAGGAATGCGCACGGCCATCGACATGCTGCAGCAGCGCTCTCCAGAAACTAAATTCGACACAAACGTGAACAAGTACGTCGACGAGCGCTTGTTGGATGAGTTGGAGAAAGAAGGGTTCTTCAAGAGGATGGGTGGGAAGACCTAAGGCACCCATCCAAGTAATTTGCGATGTCAGTCCACACTCAAACTTTGGCCACGCTTCATCGTCACCCGGACACGGTTTGTAGGGCTGTCGAGAGCATCAATTCATTGCTGCTTTGGCACAAAGGCCCGGTTCTCACGGTCACCTACATGCTCAACGGAAACGTCGATCTCCTGCGGATTCCGCCGTATGAATCGGTTCGCAGAGTCGATGGTTTGTGGCGGCACACCTGTTGCGAAGCATTTATCGGCGCGAAGGACGATTTTGAGTACTACGAATTCAATTTTTCTCCGTCGGGTGAATGGTCGGCTTACAGCTTTCGCGATTATCGCGACGGTGGGCCGTACGTCGGCGACGAGCCTGAACCGAAAATCACGGTGGAACGAGGCGCCGCGTCGTTTGAGCTAAGCGCGGTTATTCGCCTGGATCATTTGCCGGGGATACAGCCAGATGTCCGTTTAAGAGTCGGACTTTCCACTGTAATCGAAGATCTCGACG
>VBKX01000371.1 GCA_005879435.1 Deltaproteobacteria bacterium | reverse complement strand
CAAACTCGTGACAGTGCACGCTGACCACGACCCAGTCGGCTTGGCGACGCGCTTCGCGGATCCAGCGCAAATTGTCCTGTAGGTCGCGCTCATTGGCCCGGGTCGCGATTGAAAAACCTTCCCCGCCGACAAAGCGGCTGCCGAGCAGGCCTAACTCCGCGGATTTAGCGTCGGGAATTTCCTTGTCGCTGTAGAAATGCTTGCGTGCACGCTCATGACTTTTTTCAAAACCGAGCTCGCGGCTGATGCGGTTTAGTTGTTCGAAGGCGCCGGCATCGACATGATGCGTAGTTTGAAACCCTAGTGGATTGATTCCCGGCCGGCCGCGCAAGTCGGGGCGTTGCTCGCCGGCTTGATTCCAGGGTCTGAACGTCGCCGTGGTGGCAACGAGCGCCACGCGACCATTCGGCGTGTCGAGATAACCTGGGGCTCGCGCCTCGGCGAGATTTTTCCCAGTGCCGGCGTGGACTATGCCGGCATCATCGAGGTGTTTGATATTCGCCAACACGCCGCCTTCACCGTAATCGAAGGCGTGATTGTTGGCGCAGCAAACTAGATTGATGCCGAACCATTTCAAGTCTTCCAGTAGCTTCGGGTCGGTGGTCATGAAAGTGCCTTGCGTGATTCCCGGCGTGCCCTCGTCCCAATCATGCACGGTACCTTCGAGGTTCGCGAAGGCGGCGTCGGCGCTCCGCAGAATTTCTCGGAGCGCGAGAAAGCGCTCTTCTTTGAACGGCGTGAGCTTGCGCGTCAGCATCGTGTCGCCCGCCAGCGCTATTGTGAAGTCGCCCTTTTCTGCGTCGTAAGCCATATCTATTTTCCCGCAACTTTGCTTTTTATGAGTCGAACAACGTCTCAGATCGCGATGACAAGGTCGCGAGCAAACCGACGATTAGCACCAACCAAGGTGCAGCGTCAATGCGCACTTTGGCGGCGCAAGTATCGTTCGGGCGGCTGCACGCGGTGGCACCGTTACCTTGACTTCACCGGCGTTTTACCATAAAAAAACTTAACAATCCTAATGATTTGCCTGGAACTTATTCCATACCTTTTCGCGCCGAGAAGGTATGGTTTTCCTCAATGACTCGCAACACATGAATCATCCGTATTTCCCGTTATTTGTCATCTTTGCGTTGGCGACGGTGGTCATTCTCGCGCTGTTGTTGATCGCTTCGAAGGTGGGTCCGAAATCCAATAACCCGGCGAAAGCCGAGCCTTTCGAGTCCGGCAATCCGCCGCGCGGCGACGCGCGCATTCGCATCTCGGTTAAATTCTATCTGATCGCGATGTTATTTCTGATCTTCGATCTCGAAGTCGTGTTCCTCTATCCGTGGGCGATTTATCTTCGTCAGTTGGGAGTTTTTGGCTTGGTACAGATGGGGATTTTCCTCGTCATTCTGACGATCGGCTATGTCTACATGTGGAAAAAGGGCGCTCTGGACTGGGATTGATGGCCAATGGCGGAAACCAACTCTCAACTTTCAGCCGTTCAGGGGAAACTTGGTTCCAAGGTTATCGAGACTTCGGAGCCGCAGGGCGATGACGTGTTGATTCTTGACCGCAGCGACCTGCGAGAAAGTTTTCGCATCTTGAAGGAAGACCCGGAGCTCGATTTTGCTTTTTTATCGGATATCACGGCGGTGGATTATTGGCACAAGAAAGAACCACGTTTCGAAGTTGTCTATCAGATTTTGTCGCGCGCCAAACGAAGACGGCTGCGGATTCGAGTGCCGGTGCCGGAAAATGATCCGTCCGTGGAGTCGCTCACGCCGCTTTGGCGCGGCGCGAATTTCATGGAGCGCGAAGTCTGGGATCTTTTCGGCATCCGTTTTATCGATCATCCGGATTTGCGACGCATTCTTTTGTATGATGAATTTAAAGGCTATCCGCTGCGCAAAGACTATCCGGTCAACTTAGTTCAGCCGCGGGTTCCCGAGCGGCCCGTCGATGGCACGTTTGTCGATGAGCGCTCACGGAATAAATTATTGCACCTGCAAAAATCTTTGGGAAGCAAGATTTAACGCATTGCGATGAAAGCAGAAACCAAAGAGCTTCCTTCGGAGATCATGGAACTGCAGATGGGGCCGTCCCATCCAGCGACCCATGGGACCATCAAGTTTAATCTGAAGCTCGACGGCGAGAAAGTGCTCGATTGCGACGTCGAAGTCGGATTTCTCCATCGCGGTTTTGACAAGAGCTGTGAGCAAGCGACCTGGACTCAAGTCATTCCTTATACGGACCGTCTGAACTACGCCTCGTCGCTGATCAACAACGTGGGTTACGCCCTGGCCGTGGAAAAACTGATCGGCGCCGAAACGCCGTTGCGCTGCCAGTACATTCGCGTGATCGTCAGCGAGCTGGCGCGGCTTTACGATCACCTCACCTGCTGTGGCATGGCCGCCTCGGAGCTCGGCGCGATCACCGCCGGTTTTTACATGATCGAGGCGCGCGAGCTGATTACTCGAATTATCGAGAATTTAACCGGCGCGCGCCTCACAGTGACTTATGTGCGCATCGGCGGCTTGAAACACGACCTGCCGCACGACTTTGCCGAAAGCGTAGCGCGGGCGTTTAAGACCATCCGCAAGCTGCTCGACGATTGCGATCGTTTGCTTTCGCGTAACCGAATTTTTCTCGACCGCTTGTCGAACGTCGGCGTTATTTCCCAGGAAACCGCGTTGAGCTATTGCCTCACCGGGCCGATCCTGCGCGCCAGCGGCGTCGATTACGACGTGCGCAAGGCTTTTCCCTATTTGGTGTATGACCAGCTCGATTTCGAGGTGCCGGTCGGCAGTCGAGGCGATAACTACGACCGTTTCCTTTGCCGCATCCGTGAGATCGAGCAGAGCATGAAGATCGTCGAGCAAGCGCTGGCGAATTTGCCGGTGGGGCCGGTGTGGATCGACGACCCGCTCTTCGTCTTGCCGGAGAAAGAAAAAGTTTACGGCAGCATCGAAGGGCTGATGCATCATTTCAAGATCATCATGGAAGGGATCCATGTTCCCGCCGGTGAAACTTACTTCGCGGTCGAAGGCGGCAACGGCGAATTGGGCTTCTACATCGTCAGCGACGGCGGCGGCAGGCCCTACCGCATCCGCGTGCGCCCGCCGTGCTTTATCGCCATGGGAGCGTTTCACGAAATGATCAAAGGTTACATGGTCGCCGATATCGTGCCGACGTTCGGCATGGTGAACATGATCGGCGGGGAGTGCGATAGATAAGTCGGGGATAGAAGGATAGGAGTTCTTCCATCTTCCGATCTTCCATGCTCGGTTCGAACGAAAATGGCACTAGAATTTTCACCTGGGACACTGAAGAAGTTTGAAGAAACTGTGGCGCGCTACCCGAAAAAGGAAGCGGCCATGTTGCCGGTGCTTTACCTGGCGCAAGAGGAATTTGGCCATTTGGGGCCTGAGGCGATTGAATATGTCGCCACATTGATGGAGCAGACGCCGGCGCGGGTGCATGGTGTGGTGAGCTTTTACACCATGTTCAACATGAAGCCGATCGGCCGCCATCATATTCAA
Source organism: Deltaproteobacteria bacterium (assembly GCA_005879435.1). GTDB lineage: Bacteria > Desulfobacterota > Binatia > UBA9968 > UBA9968 > DP-20. The sequence goes on along the minus strand of VBKX01000371.1, from coordinate 1,069 downwards.
GTTTGCCGTACGCTGTCTTGCGCCCTCGGCGGCGCCGAAAGGATTACGGCGTTCATTAAACAAAAACTCGGTATCGAGATCGGGCAAACCACGGCTGACGGACGATTTACTTTAAACGAAGTGGAATGTCTCGCCTCGTGCGGCACCGCGCCGATGATGCAGATCAACGACGAATATTACGAAAGTCTCAACGAAGACAAAGTAGCGGTCATTCTGGAAAACCTGAAATAGCGACGAGGACCGAAGAGCACTGAGCGTCGTCGAATCTCCGGTTTACGTCGTTTTTATTTGATCGAGATGGAAAAAATTCTGCTCCGTAACGTCGGTGTTGCTGACTCCCACACGCTGGCGACCTATGCTGGGCTGGGTGGTTATCGCTCTTGGCAGAAAGTCGTCGAGAGCATGAAGCCGGCGGAGCTGATCGACGAAGTCAAAGCGTCCGGGCTGCGCGGCCGCGGCGGCGCGGGGTTCCCCACCGGCATGAAGTGGAGCTTTGTCCCGAAAGACAACCCCAAGCCCAAATACCTCGTCTGCAACGCGGACGAAAGCGAGCCGGGCACTTTCAAAGATCGCTTGCTGATCGAGCAAGATCCGCACGCGCTTATTGAAGGGACTTTGATCTCGGCCTATGCGATTCAGTCGCACACAGCCTTTATTTATATTCGGGGCGAGATGGTGTTCGGCGCCATACGGTTGGAGCGCGCCGTCGAGGAGGCTTATCGAGCCGGCTTCATCGGCAAGAATATTTTTGGCTCCGGTTACGACTTGGACCTAATCGTCCATCGTGGCGCGGGCGCCTATAGCTGCGGTGAAGAGACCGCGCTGCTGTCGTCATTGGAAGGCAGCCGCGGCTGGCCCAAATTGAAGCCGCCGTTTCCCGCGACCCACGGCCTTTTCGGTTGTCCGACGGTGGTGAACAATGTCGAGACGTTGGCCGCTTTGCCTTGGATCATTGAGCGCGGCGCGCCGGCTTATGCCGCCATTGGCACAGAGAAAAGCAAGGGGACGAAGCTCTTCAGCGTCAGCGGTCATATCGCCAAGCCCGGCGTCTACGAGTTGGAAATGGGTT
>VBKX01000369.1:2455-5206 GCA_005879435.1 Deltaproteobacteria bacterium | reverse complement strand
GATGACAAACTTCTACGACGAGAATGAAATTCGCGACCTGTACTACAAGGAAACCGAGGAACTGGTAAAACGGACCTCCGGCGCCAAACGCGTCGTGGTTTTCGATCACACCTTGCGCTCCGCCGACGAGGCGATGCGTGAAGAGAAACAGATCAGCGGGCCGGTGCGCCACGCTCATAACGACTACACCGATTGGTCCGGGCCGCAGCGCGTGCGCGACCTACTCCCCGACGAAGCAGAAGAGCTTCTCAAACGCCGCTTTGCCATCGTCCAAACCTGGCGGCCGATCAACAAGCCCGTGCAGCGGGAGCCGCTGGCGATTGCCGATGCGCGCAGCATCGGAACGAAGGAACTGGTCGCCAGCGCGCGGATTTACCCGGATCGGGTCGGCGAAACCGCTCACATGACTTTCAACCCCGACCATGTCTGGTATTATTTCCCCAACATGCAGCGCAATGAAGCGATTGTGTTCAAAACCTTCGAGTCGGAAAGAGACGGCCGCGCCCGCTGGACCGCCCATTGTGCGTTCGACGACCCGACTAGCCCGTCCGATGCCCCGCCACGGGAAAGCATCGAGATGCGCACTCTAGCTTTCTAAGTTCGAAAAATTAGGTTCGGATAAACAAAAAGGCCTGCGTTATCGAAAACTCAGGCCTTTTCTCTTTGGAATTGATTGCGAAGCGCAATTTGAGATCTTTTGGAGATCGTGAAAACTCGAAATCCCTCCGATTATTTGCTTCTGTGCTTCTTTCTAGGCCGTTTCCGGCATGTCATACAGTCAACTTTTGCAGCCATGTTAATCCCCCTTGTTGGTGCGCCCATTTCTATCACCCAGCTATTAGACGTCAACCGACACCAGTCCGTCAGGCGGGTCCGATGGGGCGCTTTTTGTTCGATATTCTTGGGGGTTAAGCTATTTTAGAATGATTCGCTCTGGCATTTAACAAGCATTATTAAACGAAAATAGTATTAATCGCGGGCAAACACTTAAATAGTTGGAGGAAAACGCTTGAATTTTGCAGGCAGGAAGCGTCCTATCGGAGCGATGAATCAGTTTTCAAGCTTGCCAGTGCGTCTTTCAACAAATTGATTTGTCGCCGTAGGGGTATTATTTTCGGCGATTGCGATGGGCATTGCGCAAACCTGATTCAGACATTAATCCGTAATACCGTGCCCTCCACGATTTTTTCTTCGCAGTGCGTTGACACGATTGCCAAGCTCGCGCCACTGCCAAACGTAAGGATCCGACCCAAACGCCTGAAACAACGTTTCTCGAGCGAATGGCTTTTTTCACAGCGGCCGATTCATTCGCTGCTCCCACTTAAAGTACAGAGCCGACTGCATGGCGACGCGACGACCATTGTGAATGTAGTAGGTGCGTACGCTACGAGTCCTTGTCTTGTGGTCGCGTTTTCCGGTAAAGTCGCCATAGCTTTCAAGCAAAACTTGACAGGAGGGAAAAGATGGCGAAGATCGACAAGATTACCGTGGTAGACGTGGAGAAGCAGGCGCAGTGGGGAAAGCCAACCGGACGCAACTACGCGCGCCCAACCCAAACCGACCGCGTCCATATCGCGCTAAACAGCTACGAACCTGGCGTCAACGACGAACTACATTGCCATCCCGGCTCCGATCACACCTTCTTCGTAGTCCAAGGGGAATGCACGATGAAGGGTCTCAAGGCGGACGAAGAGTTCGTCCTCAAACAGCACCAAGCTGTGCATGTTCCGGCGGGCTTCTTCTATCAGCTCAACAATACCGGCAACGAACGTCTCATTCTGTATCAGGTGAGCACCGAACCGAAGCCGCGACCGAAGATCGGCAAAGTAATTTATGGCGTGCATACCGGCCTGAAAGAGCATCTGCTCAATCCGGTGGAGGCAAAGACGGAGCGCACATGACCTTTGCGGACGTGCTGGATTGGTGCCGGAAAAACTCCGCTGACGTGCGCGGCGTTTACCGCGGCAAAGATATTTCAATTTCGCACAAGGACTCCGACCTTCCAAGCGCTCTGCCGTCCATCGGCGAGATTTTTCACTGGGATGTCGAAATGCCTGAGCTGAATCATTACGTAAGCAGTTCGGACTTCGAACGCATTGTGACCGGGAAGCTTACCGTTAATGGGTTCAAGAGCACACTTCGCGGGAACGAATAGTAGGGAACTCGCTAATTTTTAGCGGCGCAAATGACAATCGCCACCTGCTGCCGCTCCCGCAGGTGGCGATTTTTTTTTCAAACGCTAGACTTCTCTTACGCGGGCAGGTTCGGATTTCCAACTTCCGGCGAGTTCCATTTCAGGTGTCGCTCCAAAAAATCAACGACCAAGGGCCACGAAAGATCGGCGGTGTGGGCGTTGTATCCCGGCGCGCCGGGATCGACGTAGCCGTGCCCACCGAATGGAAAAAAATGCCACTCCAGCGGCTGGCCGTTTTCTTTGAACGCCTGCCACATCTGTTCCTGCACCGGCAACACGGTAGTCACATCATCGGCGCCGTACAGATTGATTGACGGGCAACGAAACTTCTTCACAGCGACAGACGGATGAACCGGCCTGAGCGGCGTCTCGGGCTCCGCGCGCACCGTCGGATAATAACCGACGAAGGCTCGCACTTCCGGCGTCGCCGCGACGAAGTGGATCGCGATCCGTCCGCCCATGCAGTAACCACATACCGCCACACGATCTTTCTTGACATTTGGTTGCTTAAGCAAGAACCGCCACCCTTCGGTTAACACCCGAGTAAACTCGGGGTC
>VBKX01000369.1:0-2408 GCA_005879435.1 Deltaproteobacteria bacterium | reverse complement strand
TGCTCGAACACGTTGATGGCGAAAGTCGTATAACCAAGCTTAGCGAACTTCCGCGTTTCAGTTTTAATGTACTCGCCAAGCCCGCCCTTGGGATGGATCAGAAACAGCGCCGGCCCAGGCTCTGCGCGCTCCGGATAAGACAGGAAACCCGCGACGCCGTGCTCCTTCGTACTAAAAGCCTTCTCGATAATCCGCATTGCCAACTCCCCGAAGTTAAGATTTCGCCGTAACCTAACATGATCGATCGAGATCGGTAAAGAGCTGGCGAGGTCAGATCAGCGTTTATATGAAAAATTTGAAGGTCTTTTGTAAACGTATCTTTTAATCACTCAGCAACAGCGATCTTCTCCCGCCAACACCTGATCCTTAACGATCGCTCGCGCAGGGGCTGCCGGTGTGGTCCCAAGTCTGAAGTCGCACGCTGCTCTTTGAATGGTCGCGTCAGCGCGCGATCGAAAACGAACATCGTGAGCTGAATTTGACTATCCAACACGTCCGGCATGCCCAGGTTTCGGGTCTGCCCATTTGTTCTGGATCCCAGCTGGTTTCGCAGGATTGCCCGAAAGGACAATCGAATCACCCCATGAATACTTCGACGTCTACCTGCCAGCCTTACGCGGCGCAGCACCTTCGGCCCTCCTTGCCCAGAGATGCCCTCCGGCTCAAACCTCATTTGACTCCTAACCCGCGAAATTTCGAACACTTTTGGCCCTTTCTATGTACGAAGGCGGCGTAAACACGAAAAACTGTTAAAAATCTAGATGAGCATTTTTCACAACTTACATAAGTTATCCAAGGAGATGCCTATTGGAATAAGAATTGCTCACTAACCGATAGCGATAGCAACACGAGTTCAGCTCAAGAATGGGGAGAATTGGCTAAATGCAAAATGATCGACAGGCACGGAGCATCACCCAGCCCATAAAATCCCATAGTAACGTGAAGGAACTAGTCGCCTTACCCGCGACACCATCCTTCTCTCTCTCTGAAGCCAATTCAATTCTCGACATCGAAATCCAGGCGGACCAACTCTTAACTTACATTAATAAGCTCACTTCGTTAGCCGACCGGGCCTGCAACACGGCGATACGCCAAAACGAAACGACGCACCTAGTCGAAGAGAACCGGCGTAGCGAGATGATCAACTTGCGCACTCATTTGGATCAGCAGAGCGCTCAACTGCGCGAACAGCAACTCGCCTTGATCCGTCTCGAACATGAATCAAAAACAAAAATCGCTAGTTTAGAGAATCAGTTACAACAGACCAAGTTTCATCGAAAAGAGGAAAACGAACTTGAGTTATTGCGCAACGAGAATGCGAAACTTGCCAGGCGGCTCGGTGAAGGCAAGGCGCGAGCCGAGCAGGCCCAATCGCACACTCAAGGAGATCTCGCACCCCTTAACCAGGAAGTCGCCGAATTGAGGCTCCAACTCGCCAAACGGGACGAGACGATCCAAAATAAAAACCACGCAATCAAAACTATCGAAGGCGACTTTCGCGCTAAGATCTTGGCGCTGGAGCAGAGCCTGCGCGACACCCAAGCCGAACTAAAAAGTCACGAGGCGAAACTCAAAGAAAAAGACGCTCTAGTTCAAGCAACCGCCGCCAAAGAGACGGAAATGGGCAATCTCATCAAGCGTCTATCCACGGAGTGCGCAAATCTTAGTAACGAGCTTCACGAAAAGAACCGCAGGCTTCCTCAGACTGAGCCTAAACAAGGGCAACCTATCGCCGACGCGAGAATTTGGCGCCGAGTGATCGGGCGCCTGCAAGAAGAACCACAATAAGTCGTTCTGGCATTGGGTCCGTTCATTGCCGGAGACTCATCGATCAAAAGCCCCTTCTCGTTCCAGACGCTCAACGAACGAGGAATCGACCAGCGATGCAAGGTTAACGCTCCTCGCCTTCGGGTTCGATTCAGCGATGATCTCCAACAGCGTCTTCATACCATTGGGATCCGCGTAAGGTTTCTTGAGCAACATTTCCCGATAGGTTTCGTAGCCTTCTTCGATCATCGCCCGTTGTTTATCCAGAGGCACGCGCAGGTATTTGGCGAGGATGCGCATCGCGTCATCTTTGTTCGCGTTGTTGCGATAAAACTGCATACCTTCCGCCATACCGGCGACAAACCGTGCCACAGTGTGCGTGTCGTCACGCAGAGATTTCTCAGCCACCGCAACAATGTTGCGCAGATAAGGTACGTCGAGGGGCGCCAGATCGACAAGCAACCGGTAGCCTTCTTTGGCGGCCATCGTCGTATACGGCGGATCGAGAATGGCCGCCGGAACTCTATTTCCCAGTAATGATTCGAAGCGCGCCGCCTTGCCACCGATGTTGAGCGGCACGACTTGATCTTTGGTCAATCCCAGTTCCTTTAAGCAAAGCAGCAATCCGGTATAGGGCAAGC
>VBKX01000368.1:9775-10164 GCA_005879435.1 Deltaproteobacteria bacterium | reverse complement strand
TGCTCGCGATGAGCCAGAAGCAATCGGTCAACATGCGTCAGGCGGCGCTGATGATCGGTATCGATCGCGTGGCGCGGGCGATGCTGTGGCGCGGGTTCTACGCGTAGCGGCATCGGTTATTTTACTAGCCGCGAGCAACGCCGGATTGAAGCCGCGCTGATAAACTGTTAACCCAAAGGGAACAAATTTTAAGAGGTACGCAATGGTTCAGGCGACCCAACTGAGACCCGGCATGATCATCATCCATGAGGGCGGCCTTTTTCGGGTGACGGCGGTGCATCATTTGACCCCCGGTAACAAGCGCGGCTTCATGCAGACAAAAATGAAAAACTTGAAGACCGGCATCGGCACGGAATACAAATTCCGTTCCGAGGACCGCGTCGATCAGG
>VBKX01000368.1:0-9767 GCA_005879435.1 Deltaproteobacteria bacterium | reverse complement strand
CGAACAAATTGCATTGCCCGCGGAAGACATCGGTGATTTGTTGTCGTACTTGCTGCCAAACTCCGTCGTCGGCATGGAGTTTCATGACGGAAAACCGGTGGGTATCAATCCGCCATCGACCGTCGACCTGGAAGTTATTGACACCGAGCCTTCCATGAAAGGCGCCACGGCCAGTGCGTCTTATAAACCAGCAAAGTTGGAGACTGGTGTGACGGTGCAAGTGCCGCCGTTTATTCAGGTGGGCGACAAAGTGCGTATCGATCCGACTGACGGCTCGTACCAGGAGCGGGTCAAGTAGCTTTGATCCTTTCTAAAACCGCCTGGACCTGCTGCTCCAGGTCTTCCATACTGCCGTTATTTTCGATCACGTAATCGGCGAGTTGACGCTTTTCTTCCAAGCTCATTTGCGCATCGATATGTTTCTGGGCTTCTACTGCGCCGAGGCCGTCTCGTTGTTCTAGACGCCGTCGCTGGGTATCGACGCCGCAGGCTACTAAGACAACCGGCCGAAGCCATTCTTGCAGATTGCCTTCGAAGAGAAGCGGAACTTCGTAGACCACTACGGCCCGTCCGGCGGCGGTATACTGGTGGATTCGTTGCTCCGCGAGCGCGCGGACCCGTGGATGAATGATCGATTCGATTTGTTTTCTCGCCGCGGCGTCGCTGAATATAAGGACGCGAAGTTTTTGTCGATCGAGAGTCCGGTCCGGCTGCAACACTTCGGCACCGAACGCGTCGACGATCTCTTTCCAGGCCTCGCGTCCGGGCTCGACGACCTCACGGGCCAGGTCATCTGCGTTGATGATGGCGGCTCCGCGGCGCTTGAGAATCTTCGCCACCGTGCTCTTGCCTGAGGCGATACCGCCAGTTAGGCCGATCAATTTCACGCAACACTAATGGCAAAATGGCCGCAGGCTTTCAAGCAAGACGCAAACGAGCGATAATGTTCTTACGTGGTCGGGAGATTTGAATTTGATGGCCGAGGTCGTTATTTACACAACGAGCTACTGTCCGTATTGCACGGGCGCAAAGTCCCTGTTGCGAGCGAAGAATGTCCCTTTTGAAGAGATCGACGTCACCCACGATCCGGCGAAAAGAGTCGAGATGGAACGGCTGTCGCAACGGTGGACGGTGCCGCAGATTTTTATCGATGGCACGCCGATCGGCGGATATGATGAGGCGCGGCAATTGGACGCGATAGGCGAGCTTGATCGCATGCTGGGGCGCTAAAAAATTGAGCAGAGATTGGGTTGTGATCACACACTGAACGAGTGGACGGCTTGTTGAGGAACAATTGGCTGGAAACTGGAGGCGGCGAGCGGATTCGAACCGCTGCATCGAGGTTTTGCAGACCTCTCCCTTAACCACTTGGGTACGCCGCCTTCGAAAAGACAGCTAACATGAACTTTCCGCGACTTTCAACAACGGCGGAAATTATTGACAATTTTTCGGGAAACACGTAATTAAAAAAGTTCGGACACGGAGTTTTTATTATGGCAACAATGATCACCAGCGAATGCATCAATTGCGGGGCATGTGAGCCTGAATGCCCGAATAACGCAATTAGCCAGGGTGATCCGGTGTACGTCATCGATCCGCTCCTGTGCACCGAGTGTGTCGGCTTTCACGATTACGAGGCCTGTGCCGCCGTTTGCCCCGTAGATGTTTGCGTAACCGATCAAAACAATATTGAAACCGAAGAAGTTCTAATCGCGCGCGCGCGCACGTTGCACCCGGAAACCAACTTCGGAGAGAATTTTCAATCGCGCTTCCGAAAAGGCCAAACCGATGTTGCGGCACCGTCGGCGCCGCAACCGGCGGCTGTGCAGGAAAAGCCCGCAGTAGCTCCCGCTCCGGCACCGAAATCGGCTGCCGCTGCAGCCCCCACAGTGGCTAAGGTAGTTCCACCACCGGTCGTGGCCGCACCGAAGCCTTCGCCAGTCAAAAAAGAAACGGCGCCCAAAAAAACTTTTCCCAACGAACTGCCGATTGGCTTCGCGGAAGCTTCACAAAAATACGCAAGTGCCGGGACTCAGCTCAAGGGGTTGACTTGGCTCGCTGTTATCTTGTTGCAGCCGGTTATCGGCGCCTTGCCGCATGGTATCAAAAAGCGGCTCGAGTTAGCGATGCAAACCCCCTTATTCACCGCAGCGGGGAGCACCGCCCTCAACATTGTGCATAACGCCGTCCTTTATCCGCTGGTTGCCGTTGCGATTGCGGCGGCGATATACGGCTCTGACATCATTTTCAGCCAAGATATCAATAAATTTATTTTGCTCGGTTTGCTCCTCGCCACGGTCGAGGGTGTTATTCGATTAAAGGATGGCATCTTTAAGGCTAAGCCAGCGGAGGAAATGGTATTTTTGCCGTCCATATATGGAGCTCCGCTCGGTATCATCATCGCACCGAGGTTAGCGAAATATACCGGTATCGTGAGGGAAATTCCGGTGCCCGTAGAAGGGTTTTACTCAAATGGTTTTGTCGATAAGCTCGAACGGGAGCGGCGCTACGGTAACGTTTACACGGTCGAAGATAGGGGAAATTCATTTCTTGTGCGTATGGAGTTCCCACGCTCGATGCCGGATATCGGCATAGCGAATCGCGACCAATTACCGGACGAAATGCCTGATTATGATTACGACTTGGCGTTGCAAGATGAGCAGCTTATTGTGAAAGGGAAGTGCACGGATGAAAAGGTGCGGCGAATTTCCTCGAGCGTGGGCGCTTTTCCGCCGGAGTTTATCACGGTAATTCCATTTCGGCAGAGGATCGTCGGTCTCGCCCACCAGTTTGAGAATAAGCTTCTCGAAGTGTTGGTCGTAAAGGGATAGCGGCGAGCCTAGGAGAACCTAAGATCCGTAGCGAAACGAGGAAAGAATTGCAATCTATGGAAGAGCCACAGGAGGAGACGATCGCCTGTGGCTCTTTCTCGTCCGGCGACAGTGTACGATTTCGACCGATGACGACCGCCGACTTAGATGAGGTAATGGGGATCGAACGGACCTCGTTTCGTTTTCCCTGGAGTACCGGATTTTTTCTTCAGGAACTGCAGGTCGCCTGCGCGCGTTCAATTCTTGCCGAGATTGACGGACGAATAGTCGGTTATGTTCTTTTCTGGCTCTTGCCCGGGGCCGTTGATATCCACAACATTGCGGTACATGTCAACTTCCGTCGTCGCGGCATTGCGCGCGCGCTTCTGAGCAAGGTTGTGACCGAGGCCGAGCGTCAAACTAATCTTCGAGTGATACTTGAGGTTCGAAGATCGAATTTGCCGGCTCAAAAGCTTTACGAGTCGATGGGTTTCGCTACGACAAGTATTCGAAAGGGTTATTATTCGGACGATGGGGAAGACGCGTTGGCGATGTCCTTAGAATTGGCTCCCAAAGCTTGATTGCACCTCCATTTTACTCCGTCTGTCGATTCTAATTTAATGTTGATATTTGACACCTAAACTGTTGAAAGAGTTATTCTTTTCCGCGGTTCTTCGCTGCACTTGACGGCGTCTCTTCGTCTGTGTATAACTTAAATGTTAAGTCCACGTGAAATGGCGGTCAGCTCCGTCGACCGCTAATTTTTTTCGGGATCTCGAACCGGGAACGAAAGAGAGCGGCATGCTAGAGACGTTTTACGCACACCCGAAAAATAGTCCGCCGCTCTGCAAACCCTTCCTCAATCCGTTTTTCTCTTGTAATAGCCAGCTTCACGACTCAGTCATTCATTTCCGAGGTAAATTCGTTCAAAACCGCGAAAGTTTCGATTCAGGAGGAGATCCCTATGTTTAAAGTCGGCGAGAAAGTTGTTTACCCCGCCCATGGGGTGGGAGAGATTGAGGCGATACGTTCCCACGTGATTTCGGGCACCGAGAAAAGGTTCTACATGCTCCGAATCCTCGAAACCGATATGAAGATTATGATTCCGATAGATAACGTGGAGTCGGTTGGGTTGCGCAAAATCATCGACCGCGCCATGGTCACCAAAGTGTATAAGGTGTTGCGCCAGAAAAAAATCGAAACAGACCAGCAAACGTGGAACCGGCGATATCGTGAGTATACGGAAAAAATCAAAACCGGATCCATACTGGAGATCGCAAAAGTGTTGCGCGATCTGTTTGTCCTGAAAGGCGACAAGGAGCTTTCCTTTGGTGAGAGAAAGATGCTGGATACGGCGCGAAATCTGTTAGTCAAAGAATTGTCGATCGCGCGCTCCCATTCCGAGGAGAAGATCATGGAGGAACTGCGCCATATTTTTACCCATTAATGCTCCCTGATTGCCCCCATTTTCCAAGAGCCGAGAGCCAAGCCCTCGGCTCTTTTGTTTTGAACCGATGAAACGCGCAACCGCCATCGTGCTCGCCGCCGGCGCGGGCCGCCGTATCGGCGGCGAAGTTCCTAAGGCCTACCTAGCGATAGGCGGTCGTCCATTGGTGCTGCGAACTTTGGATCGAATGTTCTCGTCGCAAGCAGTGGAGAACGTCGTGCTGGTGGTTGCCGCCGTCGAATTGGCGCGCTGCGAGACCCTATTGCGCGCTGATCGGGCGCTACAAAATCGCCCTTGGCTTCTGCATGTCGGCGGTGCGACGCGCCAACAGTCGGCGAAGCGCGGTTTGGAAAAAGTTAGCTCCGATACCGACATCGTGATCATACACGACGGCGCGCGCCCTTTTGTATCCACTGATCTGATCGATCGGTGCGTTGAAGCGGCGGCAATCAAAGGCGCGGTGGTCCCGGGTCTACCGGCGCGCGATACGATCAAAGAGGTGTCAAATGATCGCTGGATTCAAAGTACTCCCGAACGGGGCAAATTGTGGGAGATCCAAACGCCGCAAGTTTTTAAACGTGAGTTGATTGTGGCGGCTCATGAACGAGCTGAAAGAGATGGCGCTGAGGTTACTGACGATGCGATGGTGGTCGAGCGAATCGGCAAGCCCGTATTCGTTCTCGACGGTGAACGAATGAACTTCAAGATTACCGTGCCGGAAGATGTGTGGCTCGCCGAAACCCTAATTCGAGAAGGACGCGTACCTTAAATCGCTTTTTTCTGCAGTACGTCGTTGAGACTGCCGCTGCGGAATCCTTGCAAATCGACGCTCACGTAATCGAAGCCTACCTCTTTGAATTTTTTCACGATGTCGTCTCTGATGGTCTTGTCGAATATCCGTTCGAGTTCATTCTGCGAAACTTCGATTCTAGCCAGATCGCCGTGGTAGCGCACGCGAAACTCGCGAAAACAAAGGTTTTTCATAAAGACTTCACAAGCGCCCACCTGACGCAGCCGTTCGAGGTTGATTTCGGTGCCATAGGGGAAACGCGAGGAGAGGCATGGGCTTGACGGTTTGTCCCACCCAAGGGATGGCGCACGCCCCATTCATCCGCTGCTTTGAGTCCCGGTCGGTGGTCCTGTAAATCATCTAAATTTGTCCCGTCGACGATCGCCTTTATGGCGAGCTTGTCGGCTTCCGCGCGACAGATGCGATACAGTTCGTCCTTGCAGAAAAAACACCGGTTGACTGGATTCTGCGTATATGACGGATTTGCCAATTCATGGGACTCAAGGACAATGTGGCGGCAGCCCAAGCGACCGGCAAATTCTTTGGCGGCGTCGAGATCCCACGGCGGCGCGCTGGGCGAAGACGCCGTCAATGCCACAACCCTGTCATGAAGAGCCAGATGCGCGGCTTTGAGCAGGAAAGTCGAATCAACGCCGGCGGAAAACGCGACCAGCAGCGAATCGTGTCCGCGCAGGAGCTGGGTCAGGCGTTCGAATTTTGCGTCCATCGTTTTTCGCTGAAAAGATCGGTACTTAAATAATGCTCCCCTTTGTCGGCAAAAATCGTGACGACAACGTGGCCTTTGCCTAAACTCTTTGCCACCTTCAGAGCTGCACAGCAAGCGGCGCCGGACGAGATGCCGACGAGCAACCCTTCCTCGGCCGCCAAGCGCCGGGCATGATTCGTCGCTTCTTCGTCGCTAACGGTTATAATCTCGTCGAGAATCTGGCGATTCAATACAGCCGGTATAAAGCCGGCGCCAATTCCTTGTATTTTGTGAAACCCCGGCTCTCCTCCGGAGATCACCGGCGACGCGCTCGGCTCCACGGCGCAAATTCGCACGCCATTCATTTTCGTTTTCAGGACTTCGCCGACACCGGTAATCGTGCCGCCAGTGCCCACGCCCGAGACAAACGCATCGATGCGTTTGAATTGCTTCAATAGCTCAACGGCGGTTGTTTTGCGGTGGGTTTCCGGGTTCGCCGGATTGTTGAACTGCTGCGGCATGAAGTAGTCGCCATTTTGTTGGAGCAGCTCTTCGGCTTTGTGGATCGCGCCCCCCATTCCTTTCGTGTCCGGGGTTAGGATGAGTCGTGCGCCATAAGCGCAAAGCAGGCTGCGGCGCTCTTCGCTCATAGTATCGGGCATCGTCAAAACCAATCGATAACCTTTAACGGCCGCGATCAGCGCCAAGCCGATTCCGGTGTTTCCACTGGTGGGTTCGACGATGGTCGCTCCCGGTTTGAGTTTTCCCTGGCGCTCCGCCGTTTCAATCATATTCAGGCAGATGCGGTCTTTGACGGAACCGCCCGGATTGAAGGATTCCATCTTGGCCCACACTTCCGCGTCGTTTTTTCCGGGAAGCGCTCTCAGTTTCACTACGGGCGTGGACCCGATTAGATCGAGAACGGATCCGGCGCCATTCAAGTTTGCCACAGTCTTGCTCGTCTTTCGTGAGGGGCGTGAAATTAGAAATGCCGTCGCTCAAATGCTATATTTTCAACTCGTTAAAGTCAATGAAATCGTTTCCACATGAGGCCGCCAAATCAGCTCAGCCCCGGATCTGCGTGCTGTTTCCGGGGGCACTCGGCGATTTCGTTTGTTTGCTACCCTCGCTTCAATCGCTCGCCCGTGGAGCAGAAATCGATCTATTCGCACACACTGAATTTGCCGACCTTGTCCCCGCGCGAGTGGCTGTTTGGTCTCTCGAACGCCCCGAAATACGCAAGCTTTTTGTCGATGAAGTAACGGATGAAGAAGCGCTGAAGGTTTTTTTCGGTGGTTACACGAAGATCTATTCCTGGCTCGGAAGCGGGCAACAACAGTTCGTCCGACGGCTGCAATCGGCATCACGCGGCAAAGCAAAGATATTTCCCTTTCGACCGCCAATCGGAAGGATTCACCAGACCGATTATTATCTGTGCTGTCTAGATGACGTAATGCCCCGGGGGCGTGAACCGGTGATTGCGCCCGGTGATAAAGGTGTTCGCTGGTGTGACGATTTCTACGCGACGCACGAGCTTCGTCAACGTCCGGTTTTGGTGCTTGCGCCGGGCAGCGGCGCGCGAGAAACAAATTGAGCGGAAGAGTTTTTCATTGCCGTAGCCGATTGGTGGCGTGATACCATCCAAGGAAAGGTTGTCTTGCTCCTCGGACCGGTGGAAGAAGAGCGGGGTGGTTATAGACGACTGCAAAGGCGGTGCGTGACAGCGAGCGGATTGCAGTTATTCCAGGCGGCGGCCCTACTTCACGGCAGCCATGTTTACCTCGGTAACGATAGCGGCGTATCTCACCTTGCCGCAGCGGTGGGGGTTCGGACAGTCGTGCTATTCGGTCCTTCGGATGTCCAGCAATGGGCGCCGCGGGGAAAAAGGGTGACGATAGTCGACCGAAACATCGAGTGCTCTCCTTGTGCGGTCTGGGTCATGAAGTCTTGTCCTCACCGAGCTTGTTTAACGGGATTGTTTCCCGGAGAAGTTATCGATGTACTGGCACAATTGCCGGAAGTCGTTACCTTGACAAGGAAGGGGGCAGGGATTACAGTTTGAGTCAAGAACATTTCCAAAAATTGCGCGACAACACCGATTCAAGACTGAGGCGTGCCCAGATTGTGCCCAAGGTTGGCGCACATTAGGATTCTTTCCACGCAGAACGACGCCTGGGAATTCCGCGGCATGCGCGCCGCGCGATCCCAGGTTTTTTTTCGCATGAATTCAGGAGTGAACCATGGCTAGCGAAGAAGGGAAACAACAAGAGAGCAAAGGATTTACCGTTCAAGACAAGCGGCGGTTCTCGCCCGATACCGGGGAGGCACGAAAAGACGCTCCCGAAGAACCCAACGCAACCGTCCGAGCTGCCGAGCAACACGAACAGACAGCCGAAAATGCGCGCGATACCGAGAACGAACCTTTACCCGAAATAAATTTTTCGACGTTCGTCATCGGATTGAGCACGCAGGCGCTGATGCATTTGGGAGAAATCGGTAACCCGATCAGCGGAAAGGTTGAAACTGATGTGCCGGTGGCGAAGCATATGATCGATATCTTGGGGATGCTCAAGGACAAAACACGAGGCAATCTCAACGCGAGCGAAGATCGGCTGATGGAGGACATTCTCTTTGATCTTCGCATGAAATACGTCGAAGCGGTCAAGAAGCGATAGGAGTTGTCGATGAAGTTGACGAACATTTGGGGCCGTGGTGTGAGCTTCAAGGGGGCTGTCTTGACCGCTTTGGTCTCACTCGCGGTCGGGCTTGGTATCAGCGGCAGCTTGGGCTGGTTGGTACCCAGCCGCGCGGTCAATCTTATGGGTGACGCCGGCACTCCCGACACGAGGACAAGCGGCGGATTGCCCGATTTTGTGAACTTGGCGAAGAAAGTAAAACCCATTGTCGTCAACATCTCAACGACTCAAGTGAGCGAAGGACGTGGCTCGCAACAAGAGTTTGGCAGTCCGTTTGGCGAGGAGGATCCGTTTAATGATTTCTGGCGGCGCTTTTTTGGTGGGCCGGTGCCCCGGGGTCCGCAACGCCAGCGCAGCTTGGGTTCAGGCTTCATTATTGATGGCGACGGTTCTATCCTAACTAATAACCATGTTGTGGAAAACGCAACGAAGATTGTTGTCAAATTATCGGACGACCAGGAGTACGAAGCCAAGGTCATCGGCCGGGATCAGAAAACTGACATCGCCGTGATCAAGATCAATGCCAAGGTCAGCCTCCCCGCCGCGGGGTTCGGTGACTCAGACAAACTTGAAGTCGGCGAATGGGTTGTCGCCATCGGCAATCCGTTCGGGCTCGACAGTACGGTGACGTCCGGAATCGTCAGCGCGAAAGGCCGGCACATCGGTCAAGGACCGTACGACAATTTCATTCAAACTGATGCGTCGATCAATCCCGGCAACTCCGGCGGACCGCTGCTCAACTTACGCGGCGAAGTCGTTGGAATTAACACGGCCATCTTTAGCCGTACGGGCGGTAATATCGGCATCGGCTTCGCGATCCCGATCAATCTGGTCAAGGAAGTGCTGCCGCAGCTCCGCGGTAAAGGCAAGGTGACGCGCGGCTATCTCGGCGTATTGATACAGAAAGTAACGCCAGAAATCGCCGAAAGCCTGGGCATGGAAAAAGGCTATGGCGCGCTCGTCGCCAACGTCTCCAAGGAAGGCCCCGCGGACAAGGCGGGAGTTAAGGTCGGCGATGTCATCACCGAATTCGACGGCAAAGAAGTTAAGGACTCGGGTGACTTGCCAATCATAGTCGCGCGCACGACCGTGGACAAAAAGGTCAGAATGAAAGTGCTGCGCGACAAGAAAGAGATCGTCCTCAGTGTCGCCGTTGGAGAACTCAAAGATGAAGAGGTCGTCGCCGCCGTGCCGGAGAAAGGCGAATTAGGGCTCACGGTTCAAAGGCTGACACCGCAAATCGCGGAAAGCTTGGGATTAGAAAAAGCCGAGGGCGTGGTCGTTACCGCCGTTGAACCGAGCAGCGCCGCCGACGAAG
>VBKX01000367.1:314-5194 GCA_005879435.1 Deltaproteobacteria bacterium | reverse complement strand
TGATTCACGATCCCAGCGCCAAGCCGGATATCGTCGAAATCCTGCGCAAAGCTTTCCGCTTCCCTAAGGCGGAAGATGCCGAAGCGTCCTACAGAGTTCTCACCATCATGGCAACGATCGACATGATGCCCGATCCCGCCGCGTGGAAGCTCGTTCAGAAAGTTACCGCCAAAATCAATCCCAAAGTCGCCCAAGTGGAACTGAGTCAAGTGCTCAGCCCTGCCGCCGTGCGCAGTCTCGAAGAGAGCGGCTTCTTGGCTGAGGCGCGCAAGAAGTTGCGCTGAAAAATCTGTAGAGGAGAAAATCCATGCTTCAAGGCTTCCGCGTTTTCGATGCCGACGCGCACGGCTCGATCAATCCCCGAATGTGGGAACATCTACCGGAACAATATCGCGCGCGCCGTCCCCGTCCGGTGACGATCCATGACGGCGACGGATTAGGAAACTTCAACGCAGGTTGGTTGATCGAAGGGTCCCTTGAGCCGCATGCATTGGGCCCGGGAGCGCAACAGGCGAATACGCCGCGCAACGTGCTCGCGGAGTTCGGCGCGACGACCGAACGGGAGCATTGTTCGATCGGCAGTATGACGCTAAACGATCCGCAAGCGCGCTTGCGCGATATGGACCGCATGGGCCTTGACGCGCAGATGCTTTTTCCGAGCACGCTCTACGCGCACATGACCGCAGACCCCGGATTCGAAGCGGCGCTCTTTCGCGCTTATAATCGCTACCTCGGCGCACAGTGCCAACAAGCGCCGAAGCGCCTTAAATGGTCAGGCCTCCTTCCCTTGCGCGATCAGCGTCAGGCCTTTGAAGCACTAGAGGAAATGCAGCGCTTGGGTGCGCGCGCGGCTGTGGTTTTTGGCACCGCGGGCGACCGTATGCTTTCCGATCCGAGCCTTCTGCCGATCTGGGATGAATTCGCGCGCGCTCGGTTGCCGCTTTGCGTGCACATGGGCATGAGCTATCCGCCCCTCGCCCAGCTCGGCCAATCGATTTACGACGGCCACGTTATCGGCATGTCGCTGCCGGCGCAGCTCGCCTTCATGGCGATCGTCGGCCATCGCATGTTGGACCGCTACCGGGATTTAAAAGTTGCGTTTCTCGAATTCGGCGCCGAATGGATTTTCTACATGGTATCGCGAATGGATCATTATCTACCGCTCGATCGAGGCGCCCATCCCTTCGGCTTGAGTATGCCGAACGCGGCTCAATTGCCGCGCGAAAGCATTCGGGATTACGTGCAGTCAGGCAGAATTTTTATCGCCGCCGAAGCCGACGACAGCATGCTGCATAACCTGTTCGGGCTCATTGGTGAAGATCACGTCCTGTTTTCGTCCGACTTTCCCCACGGCGAGGGGCGCGAAAACGCCGCGCTGGAGATACTCGAACGAAGCGATCTTTCCGAAACGCAGAAAAGAAAATTGCTCTACGACAACACTGTGCGCTTGTTTGGCGAGCCTTGAGCTTTGCTTGTGGCGATGCAGCATAGCTGTTCGTCTATCGCCACACCTGACTGAAAAATCCTTCCTGCTCCAGCTCGGCGATGATGCTGCCGTCGAAGAAATCTTGCGGGCGGGCGCTGCGCGCTTTTGGCTCGCTCGCGGCAAGCTGCTCCAGCACCGTCTTGATCGAGCCCGGCGAAGGAGTCGGGATTTTTTTAACGTAGGGCACGTGATCATCGTAGGTCGCGTCCAACGTCGCGCGGTTTTGAATCTTGGTATATTTTGCGATGACCTTGAGCGAAAGCTCGCGGTCGCTGAGAAATCGCTGCGCGCCCTCGACGTAAGCGCGGGTGAAGCGCAGCAGCGTGTCCTTGTTGCTGCGCAGATAGCGCCCGTTGGTGGCGATTGTCGTCTGCGGATACTCGACGCCGAGATTGGCCATATTGACGAGTTCTCTCATGCCGAGCCGCTTGGCTTCCGCTGTCGCCGGCGAGGCGATCACACCGCCTTGAATCGAGCCGGCTTTAAGTGCGGCGAGCGTTTCCGCCTGGCCGCCGATCTGAAAGATCACCGTGTCCTTCACCGGGTCGAGGCCGTTTTGCTTGAGCACGTAGCGCAGCGCAAAATCCGTCGCCGAGCCGAATCGGCTTGCGCCGAGCTTCTTGCCTTTGAGATCCGCCATCGTGCGAATCTCCGGCGCGACCATGAGGGAATAGAGGATCGTGTCGAAAATATGCGCCGTGATGATCACGTCGCTGCCGCCGAGACGCGCGGCGATAACCGACGGACCGCCCACGGTGATAATCGGCGTGTCGCCGCCTAACAGCGATGTGATCGCTCTTCCGCCGCCGGTAAAGAGCAAATCGATATCGAGACCGTGCTTGGCAAAGAGCCCCGTCTCCTTGGCGATCCAGCCAATAGCTTGGGTGCCGCTGATCGAAGCGTAGACAACGTAGAGTTTGGCGCTATGGGCAGTTAGCGGGGAAAAAACCAGCGCCAGGACAACGGCCCGCAAACCGAAACGAGAACGGAATCGAGAAGACATGACCATCTCCTTTCCGGCCCGGCAAAAAAGATCGAAGGGGGAGAATACAACTTGTACAGGAATCAGGGAAGACGCGCGGCGAATTTTTCTATCAACGCATTGAACCTTTGCGGCTCATCGGCAAAAAGCGCATGGCCGGCTTTCTTGAATACTTCGATTTGAGTCTGCGGCCGATTCCTTTTGAGATTTATCGCCTGCTGCTCGAACTGCGGTGTGACGACATAAAGCAATGGTTTATCAAAAGCGCGGGCGATTGTTCTCCAGTGACTGCGCTCGAAGGGATAATCCAACAACGCCAAGCTATCTTCCAGAGCCATTCGTTTAGCGCCGTTTACCAGCTGGGCCAGCGCTCTTTCTCCGGGTGGCTTGGCGAAAATAGCACGCACAAACTAAACGTTGCTTGAAATTTCCGCCTGGTTTTGGCGCCGGCTCCTCGCCAACGGAACTATCGACGAGCACCAAGCCAGTCAGCCGAGCCGTCCCAAACATGTGGACATATTGCAGCGCTTCGATAGCGCCGAGCGACCAGCCGATCAGCAATACTTTCGACCGCGGCGCCAAGAACTCGTGAAGATCGGTGGCGCGCCGTTCGGCGGTATAGCCGGTTGAAGAAACCTGAGATTCCCCCTGCCCACGCGGGTCGAAAGCGAGAGTGTGGTGGCTTCGGCCAAAGGATTCCAGTTGTTCTTGCCAAATCGCGGCCGGCATCAACCAACCGGGAACCAACGCGATGGTCGGATTTTTATCGCCCGCAAACTCAGACCCTGCTTCCAGGAAAGACAGGGTGACGGCGTCGCTGGTTTGAAATGATCGGCGGGTAATTTCCGCGGCGCCGCAATGGGTTGCCATGATCAACA
Source organism: Deltaproteobacteria bacterium (assembly GCA_005879435.1). GTDB lineage: Bacteria > Desulfobacterota > Binatia > UBA9968 > UBA9968 > DP-20. The sequence goes on along the minus strand of VBKX01000367.1, from coordinate 1,848 downwards.
ACGCGGCGCCGAAGAAAAACTGCTGCACACGGAACCGCCTCGTTAGCGGTGCGCGACGATAAGACCGGACTGCTGCCCGCGCCAATGATATCCAAAGGGAAACGGCAGCGGCGCTTGTTCCGGTCGAGAAATATAGGCCGCCTCGAGATCTTTTTGGTACCCGTATTTCATCGGCCTGATTGGCTTGTGATAGCGCCCATATAACTTGACCTGCCAGGGCTCCTGACTGATGTAGCGGTAAGGAATTCCCGTGTCGTCCTGCACGACGACGTCGGCCGAGTCTAGAAGCATGGTGCGAGTTTTCGAAAATTGATTATCATGCAGTAAATAGGATGCCGACTTGAGTAGAAGCGTAGCCGGCTTATACTGACTCACCCAGCTCAAGAATTCGGGGTAGTAATCTAACGCCTTGTCCGTCGCGTCCAGCGAAACATAGTACAGTTGCTGCGCGCCCGCGCCGTTCGGGTTGGCGAACTCCACGCGCACGGCACGCATCAGCACCGGCGGCCGTTTTGCGTCGGGCACATCATAGGCGCGCGTAAGGTCGGGGAACAGATCGAGCGGCTCGATCCTGATAATGCGCCGATTCATCAACGCCATCATCGTTGCCATCACGGGTACCGTGCCGCGAAGCCACGGCGTCGTCAGCTGCTTGGTCATGTACGACGTGATGAAATAATTGCGCTCGAAGATATCGTGAAACGCGCTGCGCACGTCTTGCAGCATCTTGCCGAATTGCACGAGCGTCACTGACTCCAAATCCGGCAGTGTTCCCGGTCGTTCGAGACTAAAAAATACGTAGCGCGCGTGATCCGGAAAGAAAGTATAAGCGTTGACAAAGTCCGGACCGCTGAACGGATAAAGCAGGGTCTTTTTCTGCGCTCCCGGCACTTTGATCTCTTGGCTCCGCCACGCGTCCATGGTTTGGATGCGATGAGACACTTGATTCCAGCTGCTGGTCATCCATTGCTGGTGCTCTTTGAATGCGTCTGTATCAACGAGCCGCTTCAACGCCGGATCCGGTGGATTCGGCGAAATACCCGCCAGGATTTGCGCCGTGGCGGTAGCACGCCGGTTGAACTCGATGTTGTCGCCGGCAATAGCGTGCCCCAGCAACGACCAAGCAAGCATGCCGACGACAAAAGGAATGCCGATCGATCCGCTCTGGACCCTGAAAAACTGGTTCATTTTCATAGATTTATACGATAGAAATAAACGATAAGTTAAGCATTAAGCCAGCTACAGCTGTTAATCGATTCTCCCTAAGCATTAGACGCATATAATACCATGTTCCTGCAGTTACAGAAATTCACATTCATTAGCAAGTCGTCAGTTTAGTGGCGGATTGCACGAATTCAAGGCATGGCTCGATCGCCCGGAACGAAAACCCAATCGGCCGCGTTTCACAGCACAAGGACTTTTCATAGCCTGAGTATTGCGATAATAGGGAACCCCATGCGACGAAACCCACTGATTGAACGGTTCGGTAGACGCCACGTGAAACGAACCAGCGAGAGATATGTGTACTAATAAT
>VBKX01000367.1:0-309 GCA_005879435.1 Deltaproteobacteria bacterium | reverse complement strand
TATCACCCTCGGTTTTTGAAACACCCTCGGATTGGGATCTCATTTTGCCCAAGGGCTTTACCATTGTCGCGTCGGGGCTCAACGTTCAAGCGCATACGGAAACCGAGTTCAACAAGGCGATCGACGCTCTGGGCGCCGGCTTGGGTATCTTCGCCGCCGAAGAGTGCGATGTCATTCTCATGGGCGGTATCACTTTGGGCACCCAGCGCGGCTACGTGGCGGAACAGGAAGTGGTTGCTATGTTATCGCGGCAAGTGGGGCTACCGGTTAGCACGGCGATGAACGCAACGGTTGAAGCGCTCAAGCACT
>VBKX01000366.1 GCA_005879435.1 Deltaproteobacteria bacterium | reverse complement strand
TAAGCAGATCAGGGCGTTAGCAACCACCGCCGGGTCGCGGTGGTCGAGCCACTCCGAGTAGCGCTTTTTTTGATCCGACGGATCGGTCCGATCTGTCTTCACCCCCACCTCCCGCACCCGCCGCGCCTCAAGGTCGTCTTTTTCCCACTGCTTCAGACCGCGCTGGCGCAGAAAGTCCTCGTAGTCGAGCAGCAGCTCATCGAGGCTGGCGCGCGCGACGTTCACCAACCGCAGCTCCGTCTGACTCGAAGTCGCCGAAGCCCTGCTACCCTCCGCGATGTTCTGCCGCCCGCTGCGCGCCGCCTGCACCATCTGGTCGTGCGTCCGCGACCGTTTGTCAACGAACCGGTCGCAGAACGCCACCGTGCCGTCGTAGATAATCTCCGTCACCTGAAACGAGCGCAGCCGACGGTAACCGCCATGCGGACGCAGCGTGGAACTATCGCCGCTCATCAAGCATCCACCTTCACCACGCGCGAAGCAGGAGCATCGAAAATTGGGAGAGGGTGAGTTTGGGTCACTGGCAGCTCCCCGGTCAATGCATCACTCATAACTTATTCCGCCGCGTCGAATTACGAATTTTCTTCTGGCAGGAAATCGCTTGCGCGGCCCATTCGCCGAGTCGCTCGGTATCTTCGAGAACTTCCAGCGGCACCTGGTAATAACTCTTGAGCGTTTGCTTGGCGTTGGGACGAAACGGTCTCATCCTGCGCTTGCGGTATTCGCCGACGGTCGAATCATCGATTTTGAAGTACACGCGATCTTTGTGAATGATGCCAAAAAAAGTTTCGTCTCGATAGAGACCAAAACCGCCGAACATCCGCCGCGCGTCGATATCGTCTAACTCACGCAGCTGGTCGAGCACGAAATCCTTGAACGATTCATCCTTCTTATTCATGACCAAAGATGGTGCTTTCTGCGCCGAAACTTTGAACCTTGAACCCTTGAACTTTGAACTGACCCTCATCCCACCGCTAGCGCCACAACACCCAAAACCATCGCGCAGGCGCCGGCCAAACGCCGGCGCACATCGCCTTCGCCGAGCAGCCGCGTTCCCATCACCGTGCCGATCAGGATGCTGATCTCGCGTGCGGGCGCGACGTAACTTACGGGAGTAAATTGCATTGCGGTGAGCACCAAAATATACGCCAACGGGATCAACACGGCGCACCCGATCGCCTCGTATTTATGTTCCAGCCATTCCGCAACGGCTTGATCCGAGTATTTTAGCGCGATGGGCGTAAGAAACAGCGCCCGGCCGACGTTAGCGCCCCAATCCAAAATTAGCGGAACGACCCCGAAATGACTCACTGCTTGTTTATCCCACAGAGTATATGCGGCGATGAACAAGCCGGTAATCAGGGCATAGAGGAGCGCCTCTTGAGCGCCGCTTTGGCGCAAGCGATCGAGGTTCGTCGTCAAGATAACCGCGCCGCCGACAATCAGCAGCGCGCCGACGAGGGCAATCACCGACGGCCGTTCGCCAAGAAATGAGATCGCCGCCACACTCGACAGCAACGGCCCCGTGCCGCGCGCCAGCGGGTACACCAATGATAAATCGCCGACGCGGTAGCCTTGGTTGAGGAGCAAGAAGTAAGCGGTGTGCAGCGCCGCGCTTCCGGCCACGATGCCCACCGTAATAAAGTCGATCTGTATCCGCCAAACTTCAATGATCGTGATCGCCGCCGGCGCATAGAGCAACGCCGATAGCACCGCAACCAGCCAAGTAAACGTCGCGTGCCCGCCCGCGTGCTTGTTGAGAAAATTCCAGGTGGCGTGAGTTACCGCAGCCGCCAGGATCAGTGTGAGGGCCGAACCGGTCATGACGAACTGAAACGGTGAAGCTAAGAACGCTCACTCTCGACCGCAACAATCGCGTCGCCGGTGCGAATCGTTCCGCCGGTGATGATATCGGCGCGAAGCCCGCCGCGATGAATCAATCCGCGCATGGCGCCGCGAGTGCTCAGACGCTCGAAGTGAGCGCACGGTTCGCAGAGCCGCATGCCGCGCAAGACCACGGCTCCGACTCTGAATGTTCGCTCGACGAGATGATTCAGCGCCACGTTGCGGGTCACGATATTACGCCGGGACTGAGCCGGCGCGACCTCGACGCCGTACTCTCTCTGCAAGCCTTCGATCGCTTCGATCTCGATCAAGGTCACGTGACGTCCAGTGCCGGGATTATTTGAATACGTGCCAAGGCCGGCAAAGTACCGATCTCTTTCTAGACCAAGTCCGGTGACAACTTGTACTTCGTCGACCGTTTGCATCGCAGCCGCGCCGGTCGGGGCAACATGCAGTGAAACGACGGACCCCACAGGGTTCATATTGATTTCAGTGAATTATTTTTCTTCGCGACCCATGCGACGATTTCCGGCGTCTGCACGCCGTCCTTGAGCAGATTGCATGTGCCTTTTTCGAGAATCTCTTGCGCCAGGCGCTTGGCGCCGGTGATGGCTGCTTTGGTAAAACCGGAACCGTAACTCACGCGCGCAACACCCAAGTCTTGCAACTCGCTGACACTCGGCGACTGCGGTCCGGCAAGAATGCTGATCGGCGCTTTAACTTCTTTGGCGATGCGCCCGATAATCTCGGCCGAATGGAGGAACAAGTAGAAAATGCAGTCGCCACCCGCTTCAGCATAGGCGTTGCCGCGGCGAATCGCCTCGTCGAGCGCCTTCTTCGGATCGTCGGGCGTCACATGGAAAGCGTCGACCCGCGCGTTCAGAAAAAACTCGCTGCCGAGTTGTCGCTTGGTTTCCATGACAGCTTTGATTTTGCGGAGCTGCTCGGAAAGCTCGACCAACCCGCCTTTGCCTTTGGCGGCGCCGTCTTCGAGATTCATGCCGGCCACACCGCGCGCCACCAGCGCGCGCACCGTATCGCTCACACCATTCTCATCACCGTAGCCTCGTTCACCATCGGCATTAAAGGGCACCGATACGACAGCGGCAAACGTGCCGCTCGTCTCGATGAACTCCTCTCGGCTCATCACCTCGCCGTCCGGATAGCCCAATGATGCGGCGATGCCGCCGCTCGTGCCTTGGATTGCCTTGAATCCCATCTGCTCGAATAACAGCGCGCTCAGGACATCGTAAGCGCCCGGCATGATCAAAATCTCAGGGGCACGAACAAGCTCTCTGAGCTTGCGGCTTTTCTCATTGGCAGCGGTGATTACCGTGTTTGTTATCGGTTCCATCATGACCTCCAGATATTTTAACTATAGACGCTCTTATCGTAAGGCTTAAGGGCGCATGGAATCAAGCGAGCGCCAGTCGGTCCGAAGGCTGCTGTGATTTGCGGCGGACGAATGGGTGGTATTAAGATTCGCGCGCGGCAGTGCCGTGCCACTTCGCCATGTGACCGCGTTCCGTTTCCGAAAGCGCCTCGCTGCGATAAAAGCGATCGTAAAACTCGTGGTCGAGATGGCACGCCTGAAAGCCGAGCACGGTGCGAAAAGGCGGCATGTAAGCGGGAAAGCGGCCGTAGCGCGCAT
>VBKX01000365.1 GCA_005879435.1 Deltaproteobacteria bacterium | reverse complement strand
CCGATCCTCGTGAGCGGCGGAGCGCGCGCGGTGCCGGCGTTGATCGGGCAGAGCGTTCAGTTTCTCTTCGGCTCGGATACCGGCGTGACGACCGCCCAGCTCCAGGGAATCCCGGTCGTGCGCCTCGGCGTAACGATGAATACTTTGGGCTCGTCTCTACTCACCCAACCGAGCGTTCAATCCGTACAGGACTTGAAAGGCAAGATCCTCGGCATTTCGCGCGGCCGGGACGCGAGCTATATTCGCCTGGCGAAGCTGCTCCGCGATAACGGGCTCAATCCCAACAAAGATGTAAAATTTCTGTCCATCGGCGGCGGTGAAGGCGGTCGGCTCTCGGCGCTCAAGGCCGGCGTCATCCACGGCACGATGCTTTTTCCACCGCTGGATCTGATCGGCAGGAACGAAGGCCTCAAGGTCCTGCAGAAATTCGACGTGCCGACGCCAGGGGGTGGCATCAACACGACCGCGGCGCTGCTCAACCAAGGCCGCCCGCTGGTGATCAATTTCCTCAAAGGATATATCGAAGGCATTCACTACATGAACCGCAACAAGGACGACAGCCTGAAAATTTTGCAACGATATTTCCAAACCTCCGACATGACAGCACTGGACTATCTCTACGACGAAACGACGCGTCGCTTGGAAAAGGAGCTTCGCGCCAGCCCTGAGTCGATTCGTTTTCATCTGGACATGGCCGCCCTCGACGATCCCCGCGCCGCGAAGTTTTCCGAAAAAGATTTCTGGGACTCGAGCGTCGTCGAAGAGATTCGCCGCTCCGGATTTATCGACCAACTCTACAAGAAATAGGAGATCAAAGGTGAGCTATTACACCAGTCTTCGAGACTACATCAAAACGTTGGAGAGCCGCGAAAAACTTTTTCGTATCCAGCGAGAAGTCTGCCGCGAGACCGAGCTCGAGCCTCTGGTGCGTTGGCAGTTCCGCGGCTTGCCGGAAAGCGAGCGGCGCGCGTTCCTATTCGAAAAAGTCGCGAGCGTCACAGGTCGTCAATACAACATGTCGGTTCTCTCTGGCGCGTGCGCCTCTTCGCGCGCGATTTACGCGTTGGGCATGGGCTGCCGGGAGGAAGAGATCTTCGACCGCTGGATCAATGCCCAGAAACATCCCATCGACCCCGTCGTCGTACCCATGGGGCCCGTCCAGGAAATCGACATCGATAGCCACCATGATGACGCCGTGGATTCGATTCCCGTGCCATTGGCCAATCCCGGTTTCGACAGCTCGCTGCGCCTGACCGCCGCGCTTTGGGTCACCGCCGATCCGGAAACCGGTCAACGCAACGTCGGCATCTACAGCGGCTACATTCGCAAAGGCGGGAGAATCTCCGTCGGTCTCGGCGCCGGCAAAGACTCGCGCATCCATTTGGATAAAGCGCGTGAGAAAGGCGCGCCGCTCAAAGCAGCCGTCGTGATCGGGCCGACGCCGAATTTGATCTACGCCGCTGCGTCTACTTTTCCCTACGGCGTTGATGAATATGCCGTCGCGGGAGCGATCGCGGGAAAACCCCTAGAGCTGGTTCGCTGCCGGACCGCGGATCTTTACGTCCCCGCGCAAGCGGAGATGATTCTCGAAGGCGAAGTCTCGCTGGACGAGATGGATCACAACTGGCCGTTCGGAGAATTCTCCGGCTACATGGCCGGACGGGGCAAGTATCCCCGTTTCATTGTCAAGCACATCACGCAGCGCAAAAATCCGATTCTGCTCGACCTCGTGGCGGCGCATCCGCCCTGCGAAGGCAGCAAGCTTAAGCAGATCTCCACCGAAGCGATCTTCTACCACGGTTTGAAAGAAAACATCGGCATGAGCGGCGTCAAGCAAGTTGCGATTCATGAAGAAAGCGGCGGATGGGGCTTTTTTGTCATTCAGCTCAAAGCGCGCCAACCGGCGCATGCGTGGCAAGCATTGAATTCCGCCGCCAGCTTGACGCCGGGACTGGGCAAGATATTCATCGTCGTCGACGAAGACATCGATCCGCACGACTTGGACGCGGTGATGTGGGCGCTGGTTTTTCGCGTCCAGCCGCATCGCGACATACAAACCGTAACCGGCAGGCGCCCGATGATGGACCCGTCCGCGGTTTCACCCGCGCAGCCGGGCTGGCATCACCATTATCCCGAGCCGCACGGTTCGTCAGCGTTACTCATCAACGCGCTTAGGAAGTGGAACTACCCGCCCGTCGCTTTGCCGGCCAAGGAATACATGGAGCGCGCACGCCAGTTGTGGCAGGAGCTCGAACTGCCCCCTTTAAAACCGAAGTCGCCGTGGCACGGCTACGAGCTCGGCCATTGGCCGGAGGAATTGCGCAATGCAGCAGCGGCGGTCGCCGCCTGGCGGGAACCTGAAGAAGGCGGCAAGAAAGAATCATGAATTTAATGCCGTCTAATCGTTTCACTTTGTTAATCGCTCTCGCGGCTTCGCTGACGGGTTTATTTTTCAATGCGCCGCTGGCGATCGCGATCGATGACGTCAAGGTCCACACGTCCGGCAGCACCAGCGCCAACGTTCTTATCTACAAAATCGCTCAGGAAAGAGGTTTTTACAAAGAAGAAAAACTCAACGTCCTAACGATCGCGGCAACCTCGTCGGCAGGCATTCAGGGCCTCGTCGGCGGCAGCTTCGACTTCAGCCAGATCCTCGGCCAAACCTCCGCGGCGATCTTGCACGGCGCGCCCCTCAAAAACGTCATGGTCTTCGACACCCGGCCGCTGTTTTGGTTTTTCGGCAGCAAGAAGATCAGGCGCGTCCAAGATTTGAAAGGTGGCAAGCTCGTCGGCGTCTCGAGCCTCGGCGCCAACACCGATCAAATGACGCGGGAAGTCCTGGCGATGAACGGCATCGATCCGCGCAAAGATGTCGTCATTCAAGGGACCGGCACCGGCGCGATACGTTTGGCGGCGCTACTCGGCGGCAGTCTCGATGCCGCGATTACCAACCCGACCGAAAGCATTATGGCGCGCAAGCAAGGACTGAACGAACTTTTCTTCTATGGCGATTATGATCTGAATATCGTCTCAGGCGGCGCCGCGCTCACGGATCGCATGCTCAAGGAAAAGCCGGATCTGGTGCGGCGTTTTCTCCGTGCGACCTTGCGCGCGCTGCTCTGGTTTCGCGCCAACGAGAAAGAAGCCGTGGCGCGCATGGCCGAGGGTTTCAGGATTTCGCGCGACGACGCCCTCGGCATCTATAAGGCGACGCTCAAGAGCTACAGCCTTGACGGCACGATTTCGCGCGAGCTGCAGGACAAGATCGTTAATTTTCAGCGCAAGCAACTAAAGGTGGAGAAGGAAATCTCGCCCGAGCAGGTTTATGACTTTACGATCTTGCGCGCGCTCAACGAAGAACTTAAAAAAGCGGGACAATGATAATGAAATTTTTCTTCAGGTTGATTCTCTCCTTATTATGCATCTTGGCAATTGGCAGGAGTACTAGTCACGCCCAGAAACTTGAAAAACTCGTCATCGGCTACCCCGCCCCGGTCGCATCGCTCGGCATCATCGACGTGATGCGAAAAGCGGGGTTGTTCAAAAAAAACGGCCTCGACGTCGATCTCGTTTACATTCAGGGCAGCCCCATCCTGACGACGGCGATGGTCTCCGGCCAGGTACCGCTGAGCTTTCTCAGCGGCGCGGCCATCGTCGCTTCCGCCGTCGGCGGCGCTGATACCGTCTATCTCGCCTGTGGCATCAACACGCTCTACTGGCGCTTTTTCACAACGCCGAACATAAAAACAATAGCCGACCTCAAGGGCAAAACACTGGGGGTCACGACCGTCGGCTCACAAGAGGATAGCGTCGTCCGCTTCATACTCCGCGACCGCGGCCTTATTCCCGACCGGGACTTCGCGGTCGTCGCCGTCGGCGGCGCGCCAACGCGTTTGGCCGCTTTGAGCAAAGGCGTGATCCAAGGCTCGACGTTCATTCCGCCGCAGGACATCGCCGCCGAGAGGCTCGGCCTCAACCCGTTCA
>VBKX01000362.1:4129-5972 GCA_005879435.1 Deltaproteobacteria bacterium | reverse complement strand
TTCAGGTAATCGTAGCCCGTCGTTCCTTCAACCGGCCATGCCGACGGCAGCTCTTCATCGACGCCAAGAATCTTTTCTACGGTCAGGTATAAATCGCCGGCTTCCCGGCGCAGTCGCTTGAGATAGCCTAGGGGATCATAAAGCCCGTCGACGTGATCGACCCTGAGGCCGGTGAATTTGCCTTCCCGAACGAGTTTGAAAATCAGCGTGTGGCTATGGCGGAAGACCTTTTCATCCTCAACCCGCAATGAAATTAATTCGTTGATATTGAAAAACCGGCGATAATCCAGTTCCTCCGCCGCGACTTTCCAAAATGACAAGCGATAGTATTGTTGCGACAACAGCCGGTCGAGCAGACTGAAACTTTCCGGATTCCCGGGGATGCCGTTGAATCGGGCGATATTAGCGTCCAGGTGCTCTTTGATTTCCAGCGTACCTGTGTAGAGCTCCCAAAGCATTTGTTTCACGAAGAGGATCTGGTCGGCTCGATCGGCGCTCTCCTGCTTCGGCGGAATATTTTTGAGCGCGTAAAGTACGCCGAGAAGTTTGATGAAATCGAGATGGCGCGAGCCGAGGCGTTTTCGGAGCGAGTTGACATCCTGGGTCAACACTTCGTTGTAGGACTCCAGATTGACCGGGAGTTGCAAAGAAAAATAGCGAATGCCGAGCCCGCGCTGATCGTAGTACAGCGTGATTTCTCCGTTCTCCAAGCATTCGCCGTAGAAGCCGCCAAGAAACGGCGCGAGAACTTTCCCGCGCATGCTTTCGTAGGGATGCTGCCAATCGATATCGAAAAAATCAAAGAACGGTGATGCTTCGCCGTTTTCCAGGACGTCCATCAGCATGCGGTTTTGCCCATCATAGGCCATGTGATTGGGCACGATATCCTGGACCCAACCCAATCCCAGCCGCCGGGCGTGTTCGTGCAGCGACTCGAATGCCTCCGCGCTGCCGAGCTCCGGATTGAGCTGATTGGGATCGACCATGTCATAGCCGTGCAGGCTGCCTGCCCGGGCGTAAAAAATCGGCGACGCGTAAATATCGGTGATGCCAAGAGCATGCAAGTACGGCAATACTCCAGCGGCCTCGCTGAAGCCGAACTCCGGCGTGAATTGCAAGCGATAGGTTGCCGAAGGGATTTTCATGGCGTCGTTTCGCTCACGGCGTTAGCACCGCGCCGGCCTCGGCGCGAAACGACGCCGGGTTCTCCATTGCCGTTTTCCTCTTCAACATGCTTCGGCAGGCGCAACAAAACCAGTGAGCGCGCCTTGAGCGCGTAAGCTTCGCCGCCGCGCATTGGCTGCGGTTTATTTCTGCTCACTGCCGGATTATGGGTGTCGAGAATGACTTCCCATCGCACTTTGCGACGGTGCGCGGGCAAAATGAACGGGATCGCTTCGTGGTGCGCATTTAAAAGAATCAACAGCGTGTCATCGACGATCTGGTTGCCGCGCCCGTCTACCTCTCCAATGGCGTCTCCCGCGAGACGAAGCGCGAAAATACGGTTCTCTGAATTGTTCCAATCGTCGTCGGTCATCTCCTTGCCGTCGGGACGAAACCAAACCAGGTCCTTGACCTCGGAGCCGCGAATGCGCCGCCCTTGGAAAAAGTGGCGGCGGCGCAATACCGGATGGGTGCGTACCAGGTGGATGAGATAGCGGGTAAATTCCAGGAGGGCGCGGCGCGGCCGGTCGAGCTTCCAATCGATCCAAGAAACTTCGTTGTCCTGGCAATAGGCGTTGTTGTTGCCTTTCTGGCTGCGGCCGATTTCGTCGCCCGCCAGCAGCATCGGCACGCCTTGCGACAACAGCAGCGTCGCCAGAAAATTTCTTTTTTGCCGTTC
>VBKX01000362.1:0-4074 GCA_005879435.1 Deltaproteobacteria bacterium | reverse complement strand
TCGTTGTGCTTTTCATTGTAGCTCACCAAATCCTGCAGCGTAAAACCATCGTGGGCAGTGACAAAATTGATGCTCGCATAGGGCAGGCGGCCATTGTGACCGTAGAGATCGCTCGAGCCGGTCAGGCGAAAGCCGAGCGCGCCGACTTGTCCCTCGTCGCCTTTCCAAAAGCGCCGTACCGTGTCACGGTAAGCCGCATTCCATTCGGCCCATAGTGAGGGAAAGTTGCCGACCTGATAGCCGCCCGGTCCGAGATCCCAGGGCTCGGCGATGAGCTTTACTTGAGAAATGACCGGGTCCTGCTGGATGATGTCGAAAAAAGCCCCGAGCCGGTCGACGTCGTGGAGCTCGCGCGCCAAGGTAGAGGCAAGGTCGAAGCGAAAGCCGTCGACGTGCATCTCCACCACCCAGTAGCGCAAGCTGTCCATGATCAATTGAAGAACCCGCGGATGGGTCATGTCGAGTGTATTGCCGCAGCCCGTATAATCCATGTAGTAACGGCGGTCCTTCTCGACCAGACGCTAGTACGAAGCATTGTCGATGCCGCGAAAACAAAGAGTCGGGCCCAGCTGGTTGCCTTCACCGGTGTGGTTGTAAACCACGTCCAAGATCACTTCGATCCCTTCGCGATGCAGCGCCCGAACCATACTCTTGAACTCCGTCACCTGCTCGCCGCCCACGCCGCTACTGGCATAGCGCGCATCGGGCGCGAAAAAGCCGATGGAATTGTAACCCCAGTAGTTGGTCAGGCCACGATCTTCCAAATGCTTATCCGCGATGAATTGATGCACCGGCATAAGCTCCACCGCAGTGACGCCGAGCGACTTGAGATAATCCATCACCGCCGGACAAGCGAGCGCCGCATACGTGCCGCGCAACTCCGGCGGCACGCCGGGATGGCGCATGGTGAAACCTTTTACATGCAACTCATAAATGATGGTTTCGTGCCACGGCGTCGCCGGCGGCATATCGTTTCCCCAACTGAACGCCCGGTCAATAACCACGCACTTCGGCATTCCCGCCGCGCTGTCCTTCTCCTCGCGCGAAAGATCCTGATCGGGATGACCAATGGCGTAGCCGAACAGCGCGTCGCTCCAATTGACCGTGCCGGTGATCGCCTTGGCGTAGGGGTCCAGAAGCAACTTTGCCGGATTGAACCGATGACCTTCTTGGGGCTCGTACGGCCCATAAACTCGGTAACCATAAAGCTGGCCCAGGCGGGCTTCGGGCAGGTAGAGATGCCAAACCTGATGCGTCTGCTCGTTCATCGCGATGCGCGTTTCTTGCTGTGCCGCCGTGCCGTCGAAAAGGCAGAGCTCGACCTTTGTCGCGTTCTCGGAAAACAGCGAAAAATTGACTCCCGCGCCATCCCAAGTCGCGCCTAACGGATATGGCTTGCCCGGCCAGATTTTCATGGTGTTGATCGCGGTTGCGGTTTGCTACGTCATTTCACCCGGGAATCGAACAATGGAAAAGTCCAAACGATCGCGCCGCCAGCGTCAATCGGCTATTCACCCCGCCGTCAAAGTCGGCAGGCAGAGCGCTCCGTTGGCCGCACCATTTCTCGTCCGCCGAATCGATCAGCTTGCGCCAGCGTCCCGCGTCGACGGTGATCGCGACGGAGACTTTGTCCGTGTACAGATTAGCGACCAGCAACGCGTGGCCGGCGCCGTGCCAGCGTTGAACGACTAATACTTTTTCATGATCGCAGCCGAGGACTTTCATATTTTCTTTCGCCAAATGTTCAAGCGCCGGGAGCGTTTTTCTAAACCTGATCAGCTCGCGATAAAATTCCAGCAGAGTTTTGTGCTTTTCGCCGGCGCGCAGCTCTTGGCGGAGCTTGGCAGCGAGAAAGGTCGTTTCGTCCTGCGGATCGGGGATCTCCCCTTGCCACTCGAACGCGGCGAATTCCATCCGCCGTCCGCGCCGTACCGCTTCGATCAGCTCGGCATCGGAGTGCTCGACGAAGTACGGAAACGGCGCCTCTTCGCCGTACTCTTCGCCCATGAATAGAAGGGGAATGAACGGCGACAATAGCACCAGACCGGCGGCAAGTTTTAAATCTTCGAATGACGCAACCTTGCCCAGGCGATCGCCGAGCCGGCGATTTCCCACCTGATCGTGATTTTGCGAGAACACGACGAAGCGGTCGGCGGGGATTTCGCGTGAAGAGCTGCCATGCCGGCGCCGGCGAAACGGTGAATACTCGCCGGAATAGGCGAAGCCTTCGCGATAAGCTTTAGTGAATTGACGAAAATCGCCGTAATCCTGGTAGTAGCCTTCGCGCTCGTCGGTGAGCAGGGCGAGCAGGCAATGATGCAAGTCGTCGTTCCACTGGGCGTCAAGACCATACCCACCGCACTCTCGCTCGCGAACCAGGCGCGCATTGTTATCGGCGCTTTCGGCGATGTGAAAGATTTGCCGGTTGAGGCGCATCGCCTCTCGATCGACGGCATCGCCCAATTCTTCGAGAAAAGTCATCGGCGAATGATCGAGAATCGCATGCACGGCGTCGAGCCTGAGAGCGTCGATGTGAAACTCGGATACCCAATCGAGCGCGTTTTGAATAAAATAATTTCTTACCTCATCGCTCCACGGCCCGTCGAAGTTGAGCGCCGGGCCCCATGGGGTTTTGTAGCGATCGGTAAAGTAAGGACCATATTCGCCTAAATAATTTCCTTCCGGCCCGAGATGGTTGTAAACCACGTCCAACACTACCGCGAGGCCGCGCCGGTGGCAGGCGTTGACGAGTTTTTTTAATCCCTGGGGGCCGCCGTAGGAATTTTGCACGGCGAATGGATAGACGCCGTCGTATCCCCAGTTGCGCCGGCCGGGAAATTGCGCGACGGGCATGAGTTCGATGGCCGTGATGCCGAGCTCGATAAGATAATCGAGTTGTGCAGCGATGGCATCGAATGTTCCGGGCGCGGTGAAGGTGCCGACGTGGAGCTCATAAATAATAAAGTCGTGCAGCGGCAAGCCGTGCCAATCGTCGTCGTCCCAGGAAAATTGCGGGTCGAGCAGCTGCGACGGACCATGCACCCCTTCGGGTTGAAAGCGCGAGGCCGGGTCGGGGCGCTCTCGATCCTGCCCCAGATGAAACAGATAGAGTTCGCCGGCTTGAACGTTTTCCACCACCGCTTCGTGATAACCGCAGCTGGTCTTTTCCAGGGGAATCAGGCGATCGGCGCCGAGCAGCCGGACACCGACGGGCATGATGTGGGGCGCCCAAACACGAAAGCGACAAACTCCCGCGCCCAAATATGAAGCGCCAAGGCTTGGCGCCGGGTTTCTCGTCACGCTGCTTCTCCGAGCGCGCACTCAGTCGCCGCTGCTGCGCGAGCCGCGCGTCAGTCGTCCATCCGTTGCTTTGGGCCCTAGCTGATCTCGTCGCTGACAAAAAACAAAATCGCCAACGGCGGCAAAGTGAGCGATAGCGAAAAATGCCGACCATGACACGGCACCGGTGCAGCCTCGATTTCTCCCATATTGCCCATGCCGCTGCCGCCGTAATATTTCGCGTCGCTGTTGAGCGCCTCTTTCCACGTTCCTCCCCTGGGCACGCCCACTCGATAATTGGGCCGCGCCACGGGGGTAAAATTGCAAGCCACCAGCACGACGCGCCCCTCACGCCGCCCTTTGCGCAGTAAAATCACGATGCTGGATTCGGCGTCGTGACAGTCGATCCATAGTCTTGAATCCACTGCCGCATGCCCGAGTGGCGCGGCTCGACGAGGGCGTGCCAATCGAGACTCTGATCGTGCTGCCACTCGCTCCACTGCGCGATCTCGCCGCCCATGAAGAGCAGTTTTTTTCCGGGCTGGGCATACATGTACCCGAGCAGCGCCCGCAAATTCGCGAAGCGCTGCCATTCGTCGCCGGGCATTTTGCCGAGCAGGGAGCCTTTACCGTACACCACTTCATCATGGGATAGCGGCAATACAAAATTTTCGTGAAACGCGTAGATCATTCTGAACGTGAGCTTGTCGTGATGATACTTGCGATAAATCGGATCCTGGGAAAAGTACGACAGCGTATCGTGCATCCAACCCATGTCCCATTTGAGGCCGAAAC
>VBKX01000361.1 GCA_005879435.1 Deltaproteobacteria bacterium | reverse complement strand
TCTCCGACCAGGGCGATTAAGACCCCCGCCACTGCCGGTCCGATCAGCAGCGCGCCGTTAAAAATAAAAGAGTTTAAGGCGATGGCGTTGGGCAGATCCTCTCTCACCTCGATGATGTCGACGATGAAGGCTTGGCGTGCAGTAATATCGAAGGCGCCGACGACTCCGAGCAGCCCGCCAAGCACTAGGACATGCCAGACCGCGACTTGATCGGTGAGGACGAGCACCGCCAGCAGCGCGGCCTGGAGCGCCGAGAGCGCCTGGGTGACGACCATGATGCGGTGACGTTTGAGCCGATCCGCCAACACGCCGGCGAACGGTACGAGGAGAAAGAGCGGGATGTCGCTGACAAAACCGACCACGCCCAACATCACTTCGGACTTGGTCAAGCGATAGACCAGCCAACGCATGGCGATCAGTTGCATCCAGGTGCCGATCAACGACACGGCTTGGCCGAAGAAGAACAGGCGAAAATTTCTCGATCCTAGCGCCCGCACTAGGAACATGACGCCTTTGGCTTCGCTGGGCATGAAATGAGTCTCGGTTATTTTGGACTTTAATTCGATCGCTTGAATGAAATCGGCGCGCGGGTCGCTGTCGATAGAGCGCGTGCGCAAAGCCGACTACGGCGCTAGAAGCGAGATTTTCCATCCGTTCGCTTGGCGCGTGTAGACTTCGCGCTCGTGCAAACGATCCGCCTGTTCTTTCCAGAACTCGAAACGCTCGGGCACCAGGCGGTAGCCCGACCAGTAGGGCGGACGGGGAATCGCCCGACCTTCGTACTGGGCAGTTAATAACGCTGCCGCGCCAAGGAGTACGTCGCGCGACGATAGCTCGCTGCTCTGGTTATGCCCAGGCGGCGATCTGACTGCCGCGCGGACGGCTGACGAAATACTTGTCGGCTTCCTGGTCGCTAACCTGCTCGACCCGGCCCTCGATGCGGACTTGCCGCTGCAGTTGCGGCCACCAAAAACAGGCGGAAGCGCGTGGGTTGTCAGTCAGCTGACGCCCCTTGCGGCTTTGCAGATTGGTGTAGAAGACGAGGCCCTGCTCATCGACATCCTTCAACAGCACCATGCGGGCGGCTGGCTGCAGCTCCTTTCCCGTAGTGGCCAAAGCGAACGCATTATGAGCCTGGATGCCGAGCTGTTCGGCTTGGGCTAGCAATTCTCTAAACCGGACGATGGGCGTGGTATTCATTTTGGTTCCTTGATCATGTTTTCAAATAACCCGAGATAGTGAGTGAAGAGAAGGCAACTCTCCTTGGTCACTCTCAAAGATCGTGATGATCCTGCCAAATCACCTGAAAAATACTTACCACGCAGACATGAAGACCGCGAAGGTTCCGTGCAGAACGAGAGAAAATCTCAAAATGACAAAAGGGCAAAGCTATGCTCACGTGAAGCGTTACTGCCGATACGCTTGATCGTACTGAAGTATCGGAGCAAACCGATGTTTGAGACGGAGCGTTAGCCTCGGTCGCACGGACCGTCTTAAGATGATTCCGCCGAATCTTCCGAAATCGTCCAAAATTAGATAGACAGTGTCTCCCGAGTCGGCCTATAGTTTTAGTGATGCCAAGATGGCAAAATCAATACGGAGGTCTCGCATGGCAGCCATAGCGCCCGTTTTTGTAATGATTCTGATCCTGTTTGTTATTTTCAAGCTGGCAAAATGGAGTGCCTACAGACGGAAGTAAAAAATTGTTCGTCCGTGCCGCCGACATTGCGTAAACAGGTAGACTCCGCCAGGTTTGCGGTCGTCGGTAGGACGCAAGCTAACAATAATGTCTGCGAGCTGGCATTCTACTCTATCCGGGCGTTATAGAAGCGCTGCGATGCAGTATTGTCGACTTGGAGTGGGCCATGGGTCACCATCAGGCAATTAGCGAAAGGCGGTTTTATGCACCAATACAAGGATCATCCCATTTATGGCATCGGATTTCGTGGGCCTGGGAAAAAATGGTATTGCAGAGGCTTGATTTTTGATTCCGAAGATAAAGTGACAGAGATGAAAAGATTAGAAAGCGACGAATTAAGTTTTGCGACGAAAAGAAAAGCGGAAGAACACGCGGTCAAGCTATGCAAAGGATGGATTGACGAGCAAAGCGGCGAATCGGATCACGCAGCCTGACACCCTCCACGCCAATGAACGCTGATGCTTCAGTTTAACTAGTCTCAAGCAATGCTTTATCTGCGAAGTAGGTCCAGTTCGGTGACGACCATAAGGTGTCGAATGCCGGAAATAGAGCATTGTAGGCATTGCGGTTGGCGGCCCGCCAAGACAAAGCCGATACGTCTATTTTTCAAAGTAATACACCATTCCCGTCCACGCGGCGAAAACTGGATTCCAGCGCCAAGTGTTTCGCTCCCGCCATCTGCCGGCTTTCTTGTTCGTACGGCTGCCCTTGCTGAACCGATGGTCTCAACCTCTCCGGTCCCTCAGGCCATCGCTTGATTCGCGAAATCGGTACTATTTAAGGATGCATTCAAGTTGTCACACCATTTACCGCTCGTAATGGTACTTCTGCGAAGTTTCAAAAGCGTTTGCGCTTATCCAGTCGTGACTTATTATCACTCCACGCCAGGGCAATACAGTAAGTTGACACAAACTGTGATTTGCGGCTAGCTACGTGAGGGTAGGTTGGCATGAGTCGAGAGACAAGGAGATCAATCAGATGAAAAAACGAACTCAAGCACTTTGGCTGACCTTGATTCTGATCCCAGCTTTGCCGGGATGGACGACGGCGAAAGATCGGTTGCCGCTTGGCTACTCGAGCGCGAGTGGAGTTTTCGCCGGTCTCTGGGTCGGCCAAGAGGGAAAGATTTTTGAGAAATACGAATTCGATTCTCATCTGGTGCTGATCGCTTCGGGTTCGCTGATGGTGCAGGCGATGTTGGGCGGTGATCTGCCCATCGCAGGGGCTGCGGGGAGCGCCGCCGTCGACGCAAGTTTGGGTGGGGCGGACATCGTCATGTTCGGATCGATGGTCAAAGTTCCGGCCTTTTACATCATGGCTTTACCGGAAATCAAAACTCTCGATGATTTGCGTGGGAAGTCAGTTGGGGTAACCCGTTTCGGTTCCTCGACGGATTTCACGATGCGATATGTTTTGCGCAAGCAAGGGCTCGAACCTGGAAAGGATGTGACGCTTATTCAAACCGGTGATATTTTTGCCGCGGCGACGATGTTGAAAACGAAGGCCATCGTGGCGGCGCCGTTCTCGAGCCCGGCGAATCTCAAAGCTGAAGAAGCGGACGCTCGCGTAATACTGAATATGGGCAAAGCCGGCCGGCGATTTCTCAAGGCCTACTCGGAGGCAGTGTACCGTCTGTTTACGGACAAGGAACTCAGCCGGCGCGCGATTGCGAGATATACCCGCGCCACGGACGCCAAAACTTTGGATACAGTTTACCAGTACGCGGTGGATTACGTCGACAAGATTCCCTATAACACGCGCGAGGGTATTCAGGAGGTTTTAAATCAGGCGGCAGTTAGAAACCCGAAGGCCAAAGAAGCAAAGCCCGAAGCCTTCTACGACGATAGGTTCGTCAAGGAGTTGGACAGCCAGGGATTCTACAAGCAGCTGTGGAAGTGAAGATACTTTCAAGAGGGAGACATTCATGAAGCAGAAATTTATCGTGATGTTTTTCTTGATTGCTTTTATCGCCGCAAGCGCCACTCGACCGCTTGTTGCCGCCGAAAGCCGCATCTCCATCGGCGTGACGGAGACGATGGAGACTTTCAATCCATACGGTGACAGCGTCGCCCTCATGTACAGCGTTTGGTGTCAGGTGCTCGGTTGCCTCGGCACCTATGATTTCGACAAGGGCCAGCATGTGGGGCTGTTGGTGGAAAGCTGGGAAGTGAAGGATCCGAAGACCTGGCTCTTTCATCTACGCAAGAACAATCGATTTCATGACGGATCGCCGGTCACAGCGGAAGATGTCGTTCATTCGCTCAAGCGCACCCGTGACGATCCTTTTACCAAGCAGCGGCAAAATATTTCACCGGTCGCGAGCGAAGCGGCGGTCGACAAATACACGGTGCGAATCACAACCAAAGAGCCGACGGCGCCGCTGCTCGATTATCTTTTTGACCGCGTTATCGTGACCAGCAAAGCGATCTATGACAAATACGGCGCTGATGTTGCCGATCGGCAGTATCCCATCGGTGCGGGGCCATACAAATTCAGAGAATTAATTCCCGGTCAGCGGTTGGTCATCGGCAAAGACAAAAGTCATCCCATGTGGAAACAATACCCACAAGCGCCGGATGAGATCGTCTTTCGCATCATGCGCGAGCCGGAGCAGCGGGTGACGGCCCTGCTCAACAACGAAATTCAAATCGCACAATTCGTTCCGCCTCATCTGCGTGAGCGCGTGGAGCAAAGCCCGCGACACAAAATCGTCAAATTTCACTCGGCGGAGATCATGTTTTTGGCAATGATGCCCAAGGTCAAGCCCTGGGACAATAAGTTTTTACGGCAAGCCGTTGGCTATGCCATCGACCGCGATACGATCATCAAAACGCTATTAAGAGGCGAGGCGTCGCGTTTGGATGGCCCCATCGGCGAGGGCCAGTACGGCTACGATCCGAATTTGCAGCCTAAATACACTTACAATCCGGAAAAAGCTCGTGAGTTGTTGAAACAAGCCGGCTTTCCGAACGGAGTGGATGTCGAACTATCGACGCCCGTTGGCCGTTACACGCTCGACAAGCAAATCAGCGAAGCGATCGTGCCGATGCTGACGGCGGTCGGGATTCGCACTAAGTTGCAAACCCCTGAATGGGCGACGCTTTGGGCCAACGTCCAAGTGGGCAAAGTGCCTTTCTATTATATGGGACGCGGCGGCGTGGTCGATCCGAGCGCGGCGCTCTCGCAATACTTCGAGACCGGCAGCTCGCCGCGTATCGGTTATTCGAATCCGAAGCTCGACGAATTATTATCAGCGGAGCGACAAGCGTTCGATCCGGCGAAGCGCAAAAAACTTCTCAGTCAAGCCATGAGCCTAGTAACCGAAGAGGCGCCAGCGCAATTCATGTGGCGCCATCAGTTGCTGTTCGGCATGGCGAAGAATATCGATTACCGGCCGCTGCCGAGCGAGCGTATCTACGGCTGGAATATGAAAGTGCGGTAGCGAAAACTCATTGGAGTGGTGGAGTCATGGACAGTCGGGTTTTCCCAATACTCCATCACTTCCATGTTCGCTCTCGCCCGCTTCGCGTTGACGCCCCAATCGCCTTCCAGTATGAATCAGACTATAATCGTAGGTGTTTTCCCCGATATTATCATTGGGGCAATTAGCTAGCTTTTCGAGAGGGGTATCTGAATGGCGAAGGATCGAGTCGGTTACGCGCTAGGGTACGGCAAATTCACCAACGTCAGAGAAATGGCGGAAGTCATGAAGCGCGCGGAAGAGCGCGGTTTCGAGATGGCATTTTTTTCCGAGACCATCGAGCTTATGCGCGATTCGGTGACCTCGCTGGCGGCCATCGGGCTGGCCACTAAGAATCTAAGACTTGGAACCACGCAGATCGTGCGCCTGCGCGGTCCGGTGGTGATGGCGCAATCGCTGGCGACTCTCGATGAGCTTACCGGCGGCCGGATGACGATCGCGCCGGGCGCGTGCACCAAAAGCCACGCGCGCGTTCACGCGCTGGGCCAGGACATCGGCGCGACGCCGCCGGAAGTGCTTCGAGATTACGTCGAGTCCATGCGCCTGCTTCTGAAGGGCGACAAATGCTCGTATCACGGCAAGACTATCAACTTTGACAACGTCGGTTTGGGCTGGAAACCGATTCGAACCCATATTCCGATTTATCTGCCGGCGACGGCGACCGCCGGATTAAAGCTCGCCGGGCAGATCGCCGACGGCGTCGTTCTCAACGCCGTTTGCTCGCCTGAATACACGGTCAATGCTCTGCGGATCATTCGAGAGGCGGCGGCGGCCGCGGGCAGAGACATTGCGAATTTCGAAGTGGCGCAGATCATCAACTGCTCGGTCGAAGACGATCACAAGAAAGCCCTCGACGCGGTGCGCTGGGAGGTCGCCACCAAGCTCGATCCGGTGCAGATTTCCTTCATCGCGGCGCCGAAGATGCGCGTCGGGGAACCGTATATTCGCAAGGAAGACATTCCGCTCTTCGAAAAGGCGCACGCTGCGGGCGGGATGGAAGCCTTGATCAAGGCGATCCCGGACTCTTACGTCGAAGGCATGACCGCCAGCGGCACGCCGGACGAGGTGAAAAAGCGCGTGCAGCAATACCGCGACGCCGGCGTCAAAATTCCCCTGCTGCGTCCTGCCGCGGCGCACCAAACCGAACGATTGCTGGATTTGTTTGCTCAATAAGAATTCGTTCAAAGTTCAAGGTTCAACGTTCAAGGCTTGACTCGGATGGTGCAGTGGCTGCGAGAAACCTTGAACCTGGAACTTTGAACCTTGAACTGACTTGTATGTTTCGAGTCGGCATCGATATCGGCGGGACGTTTACCGACATGCTCTTGATCGGCGAGGATGGCGCCGCCGTGATCGGCAAGACGCTCACGACTCCGGGCGATCCGAGTTTGGCGGTTGAGGAGGCGCTGCGGCCGGCGCTGGAAACCGGCGTGATGAAAACGGGCGAGCGCGGCACGTTGATACACGGCACGACGCTGGTGACCAATGCGCTGATCGAGCGCAAGGGCGCGCCGACGGCGCTGCTTACAACGGCGGGATTTCGCGACGCCGTCGAGATCGGCCGCGAACACCGCTATGAGCTTTACGATTTAAATCTCGAATTGCCGAAACCTTTGGTGCCGCGTCATTTGCGCTTCGATGTGCCGGAGCGGGTTGCGGCGGACGGCAGCGTGCTCGAAGCGCTCGACGAGGATTTCGTCCGGCGCCTGGTGACCGAGCTGTGGGACAAGGGCATCAAAGCGATCGGCGTGTGTTACCTCAATAGTTTTCGCAATCCCGCTCACGAAAAACGCACAGCGGAAATGATAGCCGAAGTCGCGCCGAAGATTCGCGTCTCGCTCAGCTCGGAAGTCGTCGCCGAGATCCGCGAATTCCAGCGCACCAGCACCACGCTGGCGAACGTTTACGTTCAAGAACGGGTCGCCGATTATCTGGAGCAACTCCAGGCACGTTTGAACAAGATCGGATTCGTCGGCAGTTTTTTCGTGATGCTGTCGAGCGGCGGCATTGCGACACGCGAGACTGCGACGCGTTTTCCCGTGCGTCTGCTCGAATCCGGGCCGGCGGCGGGCGCGCTCGCGGCGGCGCAGGCGGGTATCGCTTCCGGCCATCGCGATTTGCTTTCGTTTGACATGGGCGGCACGACCGCAAAGCTTTGTGTCATCGAAGACGGCCAGCCGCTGAAGACGCATGAGTTTGAAGTCGACCGTGTTTACCGTTTTCGTAAAGGCAGCGGCTTACCGGTGCGTATTCCGGTCATCGACATGATCGAGCTCGGCGCCGGCGGCGGCAGCATCGCGCGGGTCGACTCGCTCGGCCTTCTCAAAGTCGGGCCGGATAGCTCGGGCGCCGATCCGGGGCCGGTGTGTTATCGACAAGGCGGCACCGAGCCGACTGTCACGGACGCTGATTTGGTGCTCGGTTATCTCGATCCGAATTATTTTCTCGGCGGCAAGATGCAATTGGATCTCGACGGCGCGCGCAAGGCGCTTGGTCGCTTGGGCGCGAAACTGAACATGTCCGTCGAGCAAGTTGCTTGGGGGATTCACCAGATCGTCAACGAAAACATGGCCAACGCGGCGCGCGCTCACCTGGGCGAGCGCGGCAAAGATCCGCGGCGCATGCCGATGTATGCCTTCGGCGGCGCCGGCCCGGTG
>VBKX01000360.1 GCA_005879435.1 Deltaproteobacteria bacterium | reverse complement strand
GAGTCTCAATTTCGACATCTACTTTGGCATCATCGAACTAGCTTCTTTGTCTCTGTGCTTCGCAATCAAGCAAAGTTGGATGAGTGAAAAAAAGAGAATGGGATCCCCGTCCTTGCACACCGAAGCTACGAGTCGCGACAGAAAGCGCAGCCGGCGATCTGTGCCGAGATCGCCGACAATATGTCATGAATTAGTTACCGGGGATGTCTGCCTAGTCGTCGATCGGATCGCTCCAGGGCCTACTGCGCTCGCCGAAACCTGTTAGCTCGCAGGAGGAGTCTGCGGCGCAATCTGACTCAAATTGCTGGGGGATCCATTTGCCTTGCAAAATGGCGGTGCTTCGCAATGGCCGTAATAAACTGCTCCAGAGCTGACTCGACCTGATGATCGGGGAACTGCAGAAGTCCCGGATCAGGGTCACCGTTTGATAACGTTAGTGGCACCCCCGCATTTTCCACCAAGTCTTGGCCCGCGCCGAGCACCAAAATCGGTTTGCAATGACGATACTGTTCCTTAACGAATCCCGCCGCCTGGCCCAGGTTCCCAAGAGTCTTTACGGCTTCGCGGCCACTAGGCACTACGAGTGCGTCGTAGAGGACCGCGGGAATTGCTTCCATTGTTGCATCGCATTCGATTCGATTGCCGTCTATGTCCACAACACTACCGAGGCGAGCACTCACGAAGCGCGGGACCGCTCCCTGTGCGGCGAGCCCGTCGTGCAGCACTTTCAAGTCTGCACCAACCACCCCGTCCGCTACTAAGATAGCAATTCTTCGTGTGCGTATGTTCCCATCGCCGGGGCGTGCAAACAGCGAAAGGGCAGGCGAAGCGTCGATCTCGGCCACTGGATTTTCAATGACTTTTGGAAGAGCTTCGGGGACCGGCATGCCGAGGCCTTCAGCCACGCTGGCGGCGAGATCGTCGGCGACGTTGGCCAGCATGGCGACCACACGCTCGCGTATTGCGGGGACTTGTGTGCGCGACAGTTCAAAACGAAACCCGCGGATGATATGAGCCTTCTCGACCGCCGTCTGACTATTCTTCCAGAATAGCGTCGCCTGCGTATAGTGATCCGCGAAACGTTCGGGCTTACCTCGTACCTGATCCCCGACGAGGGGCTCTGGAAACGAGGTAAATCCCGCCACGCCGGCCTGAAAAGGACAGCCCCCTGCCAGTGAGTTCGGTTCGTATGCGACCCGGCCACGATCGATCGCCTGACGATGCATTCCGTCGCGTTGGTTATTGTGCGTCGGCGCCACCGGCGCATTAATGGGAATTTCATGAAAGTTAGGTCCACCGAGCCGTGATATTTGCGTGTCTTGATAAGAGTGAATACGACCGGCCAATAGCGGATCGTTAGAAAAATCCAATCCTGGAACGATGTGCGCGGCACAGAACGCCACCTGCTCGGTTTCCGCGAAGAAATTATCGGGATTACGGTTAAGAACCATTTTTCCGACAGGCGTCACGGGCACGAGTTCTTCCGGCACGATTTTCGTGGCGTCCAAGACATCGAAGCTGAGTTTTTCCGCCTGCTCTTCGGTGAATATCTGCATGCCGAATTCCCACTCCGGATAGGCACCAGATTCGATAGCCTCCCACAAGTCACGGCGGTGGAAGTCGGCGTCAGCTCCTGAGATCTTAACCGCCTCGTCCCAGTCAAGCGAATGGGTGCCAGCCAGCGGCCGCCAATGGAATTTTACGAATCGAGACTCGCCGGCCTCATTGATCAATCGGAAGGTATGCACTCCGAAGCCCTGCATCATGCGGTAGCTGCGTGGAATGGCGCGGTCCGACATTACCCACATCATCATGTGTGTCGATTCCGGCATCAGCGAGATAAAGTCCCAGAAAGTGTCGTGAGCCGTTGACGCCTGCGGCACGGCGAAATGAGGTTCAGGCTTGGCTGCATGAACCAGATCCGGAAATTTCATAGCGTCCTGAATGAAAAAAACGGGGATGTTGTTGCCGACCAAATCCCAGTTACCTTGGTCAGTGTAAAATTTAACCGCGAAACCTCTCACATCGCGCACCGTATCGGCAGAGCCGCGTTCTCCGATTACGGTCGAAAAGCGCACAAAGACCGGTGTGCGTTTGCCAGCCTGAGCAAAAAGCGATGCAGCAGTATATTTCTCAAGCGACTCATAGCATTCGAAATACCCATGGGCGGCCGAACCTCGGGCATGGACTATGCGCTCGGGTATACGCTCGTGGTCAAAATGGGTGATCTTCTCGCGAAGAATAAAATCTTGGAGCAGCGCGGGCCCGCGATATCCTGCTTTTAGTGAGTTTTGATTGTCGGCAACCGGAACGCCTTGATTGGTGGTCAGCGTCTGCCCGCTCGAATCTGCGCGAACACGATCGAGGGGAAGAATATTCGGATTAGCCCCCAACTGCGGCGTGCCAGCGCCTACCTTAGCGGATGGACTCGTCACAGTCAGCGTGCTCCCGGTCGCCGACGAATCTGCAGGAGTGGCTGTTTGCCCCGTTGGCGGCTGCCTAGAAAGGTCGCCGTGCTCAAGGGTCTTATTGTCATTGTATGGCATGTCTGCGGCGAGCTTCTCGATCGCCTGAAACTTAACAGACAGCGCATCCCCGGCGGATCCGCCAGCGCGTGCAGGGCCGCCAACGGTCGAACGCAAATGGGCGTATCCAACGTCGCTGTTTGTTTTTCTGTTCGAGGGACCGACGGTGGATCTTGTTTTCGTGTTTTTAGTGGAACGAGTAGAACGGGTTTTTTTTCGGCTCGCCATATAAATCCTTATTGAAGTAGCTGCAACCCAACGTAGGGTTTACTCGCACATCGTCCGGCTAACAATTCATTTTTCCCGTAGGCGCTTTTGTGTGAAGCTCATGGGGTGGGAATACGAGCTCCAGCAGTGACTGCATGATTACGATCGAGTATTTCAAGAGCGTCGTCTACGCGTTCCTCGGCTTCAACCAGGATCAAGATCTGCCCAGAGTTCAGATCCGGCAAG
>VBKX01000356.1 GCA_005879435.1 Deltaproteobacteria bacterium | reverse complement strand
TCATCGCCGTGGTCGACCGCATAAAGGCTCTCCTGCCCCAGCTCAAGAGCTCGTTGCCCGCCGCTGTGAATGTTTCCATATTGACCGACCGCACCAACACCATCCGCGCTTCCGTCGAAGACGTGCAGTTCGAGCTGATGCTCACCGTCGCCTTGGTCGTGATGGTGATTTTTCTCTTTCTGCGCACGCTCTCGGCCACGGTGATTCCCAGCATCGCCGTGCCGTTGTCCATCGTCGGCACTTTCGGCGTGATGTATCTGCTCGGTTACAGCTTGAACAATCTGTCGCTCATGGCGCTCACCATCTCCACCGGCTTCGTCGTCGACGACGCCATCGTCATGATCGAAAACATTATGCGCTACATCGAGGAAGGCGACCCGCCCCTGCAAGCCACACTCAAGGGTTCCGAGCAGATCGGCTTTACGATTCTATCGCTGACCATTTCTCTGATTGCGGTTTTGATTCCGCTGCTCTTTATGGGCGATATCGTCGGTCGGTTGTTTCGCGAATTTGCCGTGACGCTCAGCGTCACCATTTTAGTTTCTGCTGTCGTTTCGCTGACGCTTACGCCAGTCATGTGCGCCAAGTTTCTGCGTCACAAACTTGAGTCCGAGCAAGGGCGCTTTTACCGAACATCGGAAAACATCTTCAAGTCGGTGATCGAATTCTACGGCCGTACGCTCACCTGGGTGTTGCAGCGGCAAACCGCCACGCTCTGGGTCGCCGCCGCGACGCTGGTGTGCACGGTGCTGCTTTATGTTTACATCCCGAAAGGCTTTTTCCCGGTGCAGGACACCGGCGTGATACTCGGCATTTCCGAAGCGCCGCAAGCTGTCTCCTTCACCGCCATGGCGGAGCGCCAACAGTCGCTGGCCCGCGTCATTCTCAAGGACCCCGCGGTCGAGAGCCTCTCGTCGTTCATCGGCGCCGACGGCACCAACACGACGCTCAATAGCGGCCGCGTCTTGGTCAATCTGAAGCCCATCGAAATTCGGAAGATTTCCGCCAGCGACGTGATCCGACGTCTACAACTGCAGCTTGCCAAAGTGGAAGGAATCACGCTTTTCATGCAGCCGGTACAGGATCTGACGGTGGAAGATCGGGTCAGCCGAACGCAATTTCAATACAGTTTGGAAAGTCCCGATCCGAAAGAGCTTGCCCTCTGGGTGCCGCGCTTCATTCAACGGCTACAGGCGCGGCCCGAACTTCGCGATGTCGCCAGCGATCAATCCGATGAAGGTCGGCATCAACGCGCAGACTCTTGACGACACGCTCTACGACGCTTTCGGCCAGCGCCAGATCTCGACGATCTTTACCCAACTGAATCAGTATCGCGTCGTCATGGAAGTAAAACCCAACTTTCAAAGAACCCCCGACGATCTCAATAATCTCTATGTGCAATCGAGCACCGGCGGCTCGGTGCCGCTGGGCGCTTTCAGTCAAGTGGAGCGCTCCAACGCGCCATTGACGATCAACCATCAGGGCCAGTTTCCCGTCGTCAACGCTTCCTTCAACTTGGCGCCCGGTGCTTCTCTCGGCCAGGCGGTGCAAGCCGTAGAAAATACCCGGCAAACTCTTGGCCTGCCGGCAAGCATCCAGACCGGCTTTCAAGGCACCGCGCAAGCCTTTCGCGTTTCCTTGGCCAACGAGCCGTTTTTGATTCTCGCCGCGCTGGTGACCGTCTACATCGTCTTGGGCGTGCTCTATGAAAGCTATATCCATCCCGTGACGATCCTTTCGACCCTACCGTCCGCCGGCGTCGGGGCCTTGCTCGCGCTGATCTTTTGCCGGACCGAGTTCAGCGTCATCGCTCTGATCGGCATCATTCTGTTGATCGGCATCGTCAAGAAAAATGCCATCATGATGATCGACTTCGCACTCGACGCCGAGCGTCAAGCCGGCAAGTCGCCCGTCGACGCGATCTATCAAGCCTGTCTGCTGCGCTTTCGGCCGATCATGATGACGACGATGGCCGCGCTTCTCGGCGCCGTGCCGCTGGCTTTCAGCTCCGGCACCGGCGCCGAGCTGCGCCGTCCTCTGGGCATCTCGATCATCGGCGGTCTCTTGCTCAGCCAACTGTTGACGCTTTACACCACGCCGGTCATTTATCTCGCCTTTGATCGCGTCGCCAAGCGGGTAATCCGATGGCGCAGCCGTCGCGGCCAACTTCCCGCGCCAGAGCTCGGCGTATGAATTTTTCCGCGCTGTTTATCCAGAGACCGGTCGCAACGACGCTCTTGACTGTGGCGGTCGGACTGGCCGGCACGCTCGCCTATTTTTTTCTGCCGGTCTCGCCTTTGCCGCAAGTGGATTTTCCAACAATCCAGGTGCAAGGACGGCTGCCGGGCGCGAGCCCCGAGACGATGGCTTCATCGGTCGCCACGCCGCTCGAACGGCAATTCGGCCGCATCGCCGGCATCACCGAGATGACCTCTTCCAGCTCGCTCGGTTCCTCGTCGGTCGTGTTGCAGTTCGATTTGAACCGCAACATCGACGCCGCCGCGCGCGACGTCCAGGCCGCGATCAACGCCGCGCGCAGTCAACTACCACCGAATCTGCCGAGCAATCCAAGCTATAAAAAAGTAAATCCCGCCGACGCACCCGTGCTCATGCTCGCGCTGACGTCCGACTTTGTCGA
>VBKX01000355.1:12809-19082 GCA_005879435.1 Deltaproteobacteria bacterium | reverse complement strand
CCGTTTGAGATCGGCGTATTTTCTGAGCACCGGCGGGATGAGGATGCGCCCGTGGGTATCGAGACTGCATTCACAGGCGGAGCCGAGATAATAATTTTGAAATCTGACCATGCGCGGATCGAATTTCGGCTTCTTGCGAACCTCTTCTTCAAAGCGAAGCCACGCATCGATTGGATAAACATCGAGACAGCGCTGGCTGTCGATGAGAAAATTGGTCATCACGATGCGCTCATCGCCCTTGCCCACCAGAACATCGCGGAACTTGGACGGGATGCTCAGTCGTCCTTTGTTATCGAGTGCGTGCTCAAAGCTGCCGCGAAACATAGTTTCTAGGTGCTATCCGACGTTACGGAATAAATATTTATCCCACTTTTTCCCACCAAGCGCCACTTATAACTTGCTCTCCTCCACCTGTCAACAAAAAAGAACAAAATTCGTGAGGTTATCTACCCAGTTGGCGTTCCGATGAACGATTATATGTTTGCGTTGAAGGACTGGCCGTTTGGCGCGTCGGTGTCGCACGTCGGAATGGCGCGTTACGAGGCGACCCGAACAAGAATCAAATGGCGTTGGAAACCACCAGACGAAAGCGCTTAGAAAAGATGTCGAAGCACTCGAATGGGATGACGGTTGGACGGCTGGATTGCAAATTTGGGCTAAAGTGGATCGGTAAGCCGGATTCTGTCGTAACCCATACGATGGGCCACAGCGATCATTCATCTTGTCCCTTGATTACTCAAGAGATCTAGCGACCTTACCCGAGGGCCATGGGCGGACCACCCAGCCCTCCTATTTGGCCTTGCTCCAGGTGGGGTTTGCCATGCGTTCGCCATCACTGGCGAACCGGTGAGCTCTTACCTCGCCATTTCAACCTTACCGACCGCAGGAGCGGCAGGCGGTGTCATTTCTGTGGTACTTTCCCCCGATCACTCGGAGCCGTCGTTAACGGCCACCTCGTCCTTTGGAGTCCGGACTTTCCTCGCTTCGCACGTAAGCGCGACGCGCGATCGCTTGATCCACTTTAGCCCGAATCATTTCATTGCTTGATGCCCCGATTGGCCAACCGGTCAGCCAATTTGTTTTTCTCGCGAGACCCATGAAGAATACGATACGAATCGAATTGCCGCAACAAACTTACGGCGCGGCGAAATAATTCTTTGAGTTTTTCGTCTTTGACTCGGTCCTCGTCGTTAGCTGCCGCACCTGAGCTGTGAATCGCTCTGCACGACAGTGTTTTTTTTGAGCTGCGGCAGCGCTTCGAGGCCAATCAGTAAGCCTGGGTACTCAGCGACATTGTTGGTCCCCCGACCGAGATAACGACTCAATTCTTTTACGACGATGCTATTTTGATCGAGGGATGACCGCGCCGAATCCGGCATCCCCCGAATTTCCGCGTGCTGCGCCGTCGACCATCAATCGACATTCCGCTTTGAATTCCGACATAATCCTATGAGTCTCTGGTCGTTGTAGCGTCTCGACGCGAAGAAACCGCGGACAACTGAAGATTTTGCATTGACGTACGTCATGACTTCGAGACGCACCGGTATTATTATTTGAAAGCGCGCAGACAAATCCAGGGAGGAAAAAAGATTTCTAGCTTCGCTAGACAACCCTTGTCGCTACTCAGTCGCCGGCTTGACAAAAAGGATTCGCTGGCAGCTCGGGCACAGATGGACCTTTTCGTTTCTGATGATTTCGTTCCATAATTGCGGTGGAACGTTCATGTAACAGCCTTGGCATATGCCCCCGGCAACTTCCACTACGGCGGTCCCGCCGCGCCGAGAAAAGATCAGCTCATAACGGGAGATTAAGTCTCCGGTCACTTGGGATGCAATGGTCTGGCGACGGGTCGAGGCCTCGGAGACGGCCGCATCGATACCGTTAATTTCAACCTGTAGCTCATCTTGTTTCTTTTGCCACTCCTCCTGCATCGCCGCCATCTCCGATTCCTTTGTTTGAATCTGAGCCCTGATGGCATCGATTTCTTGCATGATCTTAATCAGCTCTTCCTCGAGTTCACCGTTACCTAGTCTCATCAGCTCGATTTCACGCTGCAGCGCCTGCAGCTCCTTGGCGTTCTTGATGCGGCTCATACGCATCCGCTTATCCATGGCCTTCTTACCTTCGTCTTGGAACACGCGGTCTTTCTCGACGCGCAATTTTTCCCTTTCAGACCAGGCTGCGCTTAAGGCGTCGATCTCGCCTTTTTTAGCCTGAATCTGCCGTTCCGTGACCCGGAGATCTTCGAGGAGTCTCTGCTTACGGCCAGTTTGTTCCCTTATCTCGCGGTCAACGGTTTGCAGCGAGGCCAAAATTTCGATCTGTGCTTGCAACTTCGAACCCTCCAATTAGAAAAAAAAATGCACCCGTTTGGGTGCATTTCTGGTGATGGAACTCTAGCGGCTATAAATTGTTTTAGTCTTAATCTGCTCACTCCCGACAAATACCTTCATCAAATTATTTATCTGGATTTGGCGCCGTTGTCAAAGCCAAATAGGCCGCCTTGGCCGCCCTTTTGATCCCCCGCACACGCAAAAATACAGGCCTTTTGAGATGGATATGTAAGATCTGTTACAGTGTTTGTGGTGCGAATAACATCGCCCAACCATGATATCAGCTCAGTGAGCCGGCTACCATTATTAGCACTGCCCTCTGACCAGAATCGGCCCCGCCTGTAGTAAGGCGATGATTTTGTTGACCGAGCCGTGTCCCAAATAAGGGCGGCAAAGGACAAATCATTCAACACTCGGTCGCCGCATGTGAAAACAGAGACTTTCAGAATTAGCTAGTACAAGTAACACTCTGCCCATTTATTTAGGAATCGGCCCCAACGGAATGCGATTTCCGTCAGAGCCCTAACTTCCCAGGATTCATAATGTTGTTGGGGTCGAGAGTCTTCTTGATCTGCCGCATCACCTCCAGGCCATAGCCGTGCTCTTCAGCCATGAGCGGTGCCAGCTTGATCCCGACACCGTGGGTGTACTCCATCGAGCCGCCCATTTTCTGCACTAAACGAAGCAGCTCCTCGATGGCTTCCTCCAAAGCCGCTTGAGCATCGGGTATGGCGCCATCTTCGGTGCCCAGTCGCATGGAAAAAAGCTCTGGCTGTACCCATAAGCCGCTTTCTTGCAGGCGTGCTCCGTGACGGCGGATCACCTCCTGCGCCGCGGGCCGCGCTCTCTGCGTTGGCGGCGGTTGTGCATGAAGCGGCGCGCGATCTCACGGCGATCGAGCCAAAACTGTTCCGGTTCCTCACGTCCAAGCGGCCGGCCGCCATCGCCAGAGCAGATCGCAACCGCCAAATTCGATTCCGCTGCGATTATTTCCGTGTTGCCCTCGAAAACCAAATACAATATGGCACCGGGATCATGCTTGTCTTCGTCGTCGCCAAAATCGAGCAATGCCGGACGGACCCGCGCATGAAGCATTTTCTGGATCGCCGCGAAACCCTGCTCAAACGAAGCGAAGAGAAAACCACAGAAAACCCGAGCTTGAGGTCGTGGAAAAATACGAATGGTCGCTTCGGTGATAATACCGAAACACCCTTCGCCGCCGATCAACAGAGCATTCAAATCGATCCCCGCCGATCGTTTCGATACCGGCCGCGTTCGCAGGATTTCACCGTTTGGCAGCACCGCTTCCAGACCCATGACCTGCTCGCCCATCGAACCGTAAATTCCAGCGCGATAACCCACGCTGTTAGTCGAGATCGCGCCGCCGATAGTGGCCACGGGAACCGTCCACGGATCATGCCCGAGAATAAAACCGACACCGTTCAACTTTGTGTCCAGTGATTCCAGAACGACTCCGGCTTGCACGCGCGCCGAAGATCCCTCCGTGTCGATGTCAAGAATCTGATTCAGATCGCGCAGGTCGACGGCCACACCGGGTCGGATCGACATCGCGCCACCCATCAGACCAGAACCGCCACCGAACGGCACCAGCGCAATTTTTTCTGCATTGGCGAATTGAACAATACGACGGACCTCGTCCGTCGACCGCGGCCTTACGGCACAGACCGGCGCATGGAGCTCGGGATAATGACCCGGATGAATCCGCCCTTCGCTCAACGCGTCCCACGAAAGTTCGTCAAGCAACGAAGGATCGGTCGAAATCCGCGACGGAGGAATTACAGTTGCGAGCTTGCTGACAACATCATTCGTCATACAGGGGTAAGGCGCGGTAAATATTTTAACCTTCTCGAATCATACCCCAATCACAAGGAACGAAAAAGCCGGTTGAGTCAACTCGGTCGATGAGGCGGGTCATTGTTCTTGTGGCGAGACGTTAGCACCGAGAATTCGCTCGTTGCGCCCGATCTACAGCAACGTACCGCTCAGCACCGCAGCGGCGATGGTAAAGTAAATCACCAAACCAGTCACGTCGACGAGCGTCGCCACGAACGGCGCGGAAGCGCTGGCCGGATCAAATCCCAGACCGCGCAAGATGAACGGCAATATCGAACCGGCAAGCGAACCCCATAACACCACCCCGACGAGGCTGAAAGCGACGGTGAGCGCGACGAGAAAATAGTGCTCCCCGTAAGCACCGAACAAAAATTGCCACAGAAGGATACGCGCGAGACCAATGCTCGCGAGGATAGCGCCCAACCCGAAACCCGTTACCAATTCGCGCCGGATCACCCGCCACCAGTCGCGCAGTCGAAGCTCTCCCAAGGCCATGGCGCGGATTACGAGCGTCGTGGCTTGCGAGCCCGAATTGCCGCCGCTGCTAATGATTAACGGCACAAACAAGGCCAACACGACGGCGCGAGCGATTTCCGCTTCGAATTGACCCATCGCCGTAGCCGTCAGCATTTCTCCAAGAAAAAGAGCGGCCAACCAACCCGCGCGTTTGCGGATCATCCGCAATAACGGCACCTGCAGGTACGGGCCTTCCAGTGTTTCCACGCCGCCGAGTTTTTGAATGTCTTCGGTTGCTTCTTCTTGAACGACGTCGACGATGTCATTGACGTTGACCACGCCCTTGATACGCCCCTCGGCATCAACGACGGGCATCATGAGCAAATGATGGCGCATGAAGAGTTTACTCAGCGCCTCCTGGTCCAAATCTTCCGGGGCCGAGATGACGTCCGCACGCATCACGTCTCGGACAAGTTTTTCGCCTGGAGCGACCAGAAGATCACGGAACGATACCACGCCATGTAAATGTTCCTCGGCGTCAACGACAAAAACGTAGTAAACCGTCTTCTCGCGCATGCGTGCGTCTTTGCGCAGATAGCTAATCGCCTCGTCCACGGTCATATCGGCGCGCAGGCGGGAGTAGCGCGTGTTCATCAACCCACCCGCTTCATCTTCGGCGTAATCGAGAAGCCCCTTGACTTCCCGCCGGGTCGACTCGTCGAGAAGCGCAAGCACATTTTCACGCTCTTCGGGGGGAAGTTCTTGAATCAGGTCGGCGGCGTCATCCGGAGCGAGCAACCTCATCCATAAGCGCCGCTCGCCGAATGGCAACGCGAGTAAAAGGGCGGCGCGATCGCGCGCGCTTAACTGCAAAAAGAAGTCATCGGCGTCATCACGTTTTAGGACTTCGAACCCTTCGACTCGCTCTTCCTGCGAAAGGACCGGCCAGGCTTCGTAGAGTTCCGCGGGTGTGAAGTTTACGTCCGCCATAGAGTTACAGCGCCTATAGGCACAGTAAAACAATAATTTCCCATAGCTAACACAACGACCAAGCAGTGCAACCGTGACCGCTTGAAATAATTAGATGCGAACCGAACAGGCTGAAGCGATTGGAGGGGGCGAGAAATTTTCAGTAGGAGGGAAAGACACAGTTACTCAAACCGTCGGGACACATCGAAGCAGCCATCTCCAGGGGGATCCGGTGCAAGCTGCTGGACAGATGATCGAGCAGACCGACTCGGCTGACGAAGCCCTCATTGTGTAAAACGCAGAAAAAGGGTGACGCGACCACAACCGTGGGTGGCAAGTAATAAGAGCCGGCGTAAGGCGAAATCACCAGGACTGGCGAGGCGTAAGGTTGGTAATAATAGCCGTTTTGGTAAATGAGATATGCCGGGTTGCCGTGCTTATGTATTGGTCCGCGACTGGCAACCAAACCGCCGGAAGCGCCGCTAACACGAAGTGTTGCTCGACTCTGGCCGGCGCCAAGCTCGCCCGATAATGAGAGAATAATTGCGAAAATGGTCAGAGCGGAAAAGACTGGTCGCATGTTTGTTTCCTCCTTGCCGCCAAGCGAACTAAGTTCGAGTCTGTACTGAATTCATTAGACGCACGAAATCAAGATTTCTAA
>VBKX01000355.1:1660-12771 GCA_005879435.1 Deltaproteobacteria bacterium | reverse complement strand
CCAGCGCGATTGAACCCCAGGGCAACCCCAGTTAAAGTTGCTTTCCACCGAACATGTTTGCGATATTTCTCGGTATTTTTGCATCGTTTTGGTTCGCCGTGTCCATGGTCCTGATCAACCGGGGCGTATTGGCGATCGACTACTTTCGCGGCCTGCTAACCAATCTGGGTGTCAACGCGGTCTTTCTTTGGCTCTACGTCTTCCTGTTCGTCGACCGCGTCGACCTTTGGACTCCAGCCAATCTCATTTTTATTCTGATCGGAGTCTTTGTACCCGGCGTCGCGCGTTTTTTCATATTTAAAGGCATGGAACGGCTCGGTGCATCGATCACTTCTTGTTTGACCAACGGCACGCCACTCTTCGCGACTTTTTTCGCCGTTTTGTTCCTCCGAGAACGGCCAACTCTGACAAATCTTCTGGGAACGTTCTCGATCGTCCTAGGCATCATCTCACTTTCTTGGAAGGGCGCTGCCAAAACTTGGCACACTCGAGACCTCTTGTTTCCGCTTACCGCCGCTTTTCTCTTTGCCGCACGCGACAACATGGTCCGCTTCGGCCTACTCAAAATATATTCTCCGCTCGTCGGCGCCACCATCGCCGCCACAACCTCGTTCATCACCATGTCGCTAATATATTTTTCGTTCGAAGAAAAAAAACCGCTGCAAGTGTCATCGCGAAAGGGATTTCTGCTCTTCGCCGTCGCCGGTTTCATGAACTTTCTCTCCTACGCCTTCGCCTACACCGCCCTTAGCTTGGAACGCGTTTCCCTTATCTCACCGTTGATCAATGGCTCATCTTTGTTCGTCCTACCGCTATCGGCGTTGCTCCTTAAGGACGTGGAAAAGCTCACCCCGCGCAAAATCGGTGCAACCGGTCTCGTAATAATCGGCGTCGCTCTGATTTCCTGGGAGAAGATTTGATGGAAAAGAACAAGACGAGACTTTCAAAGCAAAACAACGCAACAAGCTTATCGGCTAATCGTTTCCAAAGACGTCGACCGAGCGGGTGACAAATCGATACCCAAGCGGCAATACGGCATCCGTGGAATATCTACTCAGAGGTAAGCTCGTGAGGTACGGATCTCAGTGCAGAGTCGGGCCTCGGTCATCTTTGCCGCCGGTATGCAAATGAAAGCGGCGCTTGAGACGGGCGAGGCGGCGGCGGTCGAGGTAATCTTTGATGCGCTCCCAGGGATTCAATCCGCGTAAATAAATATAGCCGAAGAGCATGCCGCCGAGATGGGCCAGGTGCGCGATGCCGCTTTGACCCGCGGTGACGGAGGAATAGAGCGCGATGGCGCCGATGATCCAGACGAAGTGTTTCATCTTGATCGGAAAGAGAAAATAAAAGTAGACGACTCGATTCGGATAGATGAGACCGTACGCGAGTAAGATGCCGTAAACTCCCGCCGACGCGCCGATGCTCGGGCCGAGCTGATTGGGGACAAAAAGCGTATTGAGGATACCGCCACCGACCACGGTGATGAAGTAATAGCGCAGAAAGAAATTACTGCCCCAGCGACGCTCCAAATCACAGCCGAACATCCACACCGCGAGCATATTGAACAAAATGTGGAACAGCCCGCCGTGGAGGAATTGATAGGTAAACAACTGCCAAAGATAAAACTCATGAAGCACGAGGGGGGGCACCAACCCGAAGTAAAGAGTCAGCTGGTAATCCGTCGCGGCCCCCAGAAGCGTTTGCACGACGAAAACAGCGGTATTGACGATCAGGAGAAATTTGACCGCGGGCGTAACGCCGCCCGGACCGAATGATATTTGTCGCGTTCGGTATTGCACTGGTTTTGAGTTTAACCGTTCGTCGGCGCTCTTTAAAGACGGAATGAGTTTATTTATCCGCCCAAATACGCCTGACGGACCAAATCGTTACCGGCAAGCTCGCTCGCCGTACCCGCGAGAATGACCTGACCCGTTTCTAGAACGTAGCCGCGATGCGAAATCGCCAGTGCCATGGCGGCGTTTTGCTCGACCAGCAAAACGGTGACGCCCGCCTTGTTGATCGCACGGATGTTTTCCAGAATCTGTTCGACGAACTTCGGCGCCAGGCCCATGGAAGGTTCGTCGAGGAGCAAAAGTTTAGGCTTGGCCATGAGCCCACGGCCGATCGCGAGCATCTGTTGTTCGCCACCCGAGAGAGTACCCGCATACTGCTTTTGCCGCTCTTTTAACCGCGGAAACAGTTGGAAAACAAAATCCAATTCCGGAGCGAGCGCTGAATTGTCTCGCGCGTAACCGCCGATCTTGAGATTTTCCAGCACCGTGAAGCGTGGAAACACTTTCCTGCCTTCGGGCACGTGGGCGACTCCTCGATGAACGATTTCATGGGCGTCGACTTTGTGTAGTCCATTTCCTTCCAGCTCGACGGATCCGCGTTCGGGTCGCAACAATCCGGATAGTGTCTTAAGGGTCGTGGTTTTCCCCGCGCCGTTAGCGCCGAGCAGCGTTACCAGCTCACCCTGCTCGACGGCGAACGATATGCCCTTTAACGCGTGGATCGCGCCGTAGTAGACGTGGATGCCGCTGACCTTAAGCATTCCCCGACCAGATTCCTTGACCGAGATAGGCTTCAATCACACGCGGATCATGGCGCACCTCGTCGGGATGGCCCTCCGCGATTTTTTCACCGTAGTCCAAAACATGCACTCGGTCCGAGATTCCCATCACGACGCGCATATTGTGCTCGATCAGCAGAATCGCCTTGACGTAGTTGCCGATCAACTTTCGAAATAGCGTCATCAATGCTTGCGCTTCCGTGGTATTCATGCCCGCAGTTGGCTCGTCGAGCAGCAAGAGTTGCGGCGCCGCGGCCAACGCCCGGGCGATTTCGAGCCGACGCTGCTCGCCGTAGGATAACTGATGCGCCCACTCATGCTCGCGGCCGCTGAGGCTCGTGAGGTCGATCAGTTCCATGGCCCTGCGTCGCGCTTCATTTTCCTGAATGTGAAATCCTGTCGAGCGCAAAAGAATCCCCGGCAAACTCGTTTTCAGCCGCGAGTGCATACCCACCAGGACGTTTTCCAAGACCGTCATGTGAGAAAATAACCGGATATTTTGAAAAGTCCGGCTGATGCCGGCCGCGGTAATCTTGTCTGGGTTCATTCCGAGAAGTGAGCGTTGCTGAAAATGTATCTCGCCTTCGTCGGGCCGATAGAGACCTGTCAAAGTGTTGAACAAAGTTGTTTTGCCGGCGCCGTTGGGACCGATCAGCGACGCGATCATGCCGTCTTCCAACTCCAGGCTCACCCCCGCAAGCGCTTGCAACCCGCCGAAGCGTTTAGATATGCCGCGCAGTTCGAGCAGAGCCATCTTACTGTTTCCGCTCTCGGGTCGGCGGGAGCACGCCTTGGGGTCGAAAAATCATCATCAAGATCAGAATCAAGCCGAACACCATGCGCTCGTATTTCGCGGGTTCGAACTGCGCCGGTAGCTGGCTCAAGGAGTAACTGCCGAGCAAGGGTATCGTCAGCTCGGCGCCTGACTGACGTAAACCATTGAGCCAGAGCGACATGCCTTTGAGCAGCTGTAGATTGAGTATCGTCACGCCCGTCGCGCCAAGAATCGCACCGGGGATCGAGCCCATACCGCCAAGGATAACCATCGCCAACACACCGATGGATTCCATGAAAGTGAAACTCTCCGGGTTGATAAAAACCTGCTTGGCGGCAAAAAGCACGCCGACGGCGGAAGCGAACGACGCACCAACGGCAAAGCCGAGGAGTTTCATGCGTACGACCGGCACACCCATCGCCGCGGCGGCGATTTCGTCTTCACGGATTGCTTTCCACGCACGCCCGATGCGCGAATTTTCGAGCCGACGGGTCACCAGAATGATGGTGCAGACCAGCACTAAGATCAGGAAGTAAAAATAAAGCGGATACAGCTTCGCCTCGGTGACATGCAGGCCGAAAAACTCCAGCAGCGGTTGAAAAAACAACGGTGGTTTGCTGATCGGCGAGATCCCGCGTGGACCGTTGGTGAGATTTACCGGCTTGTCCAGGTTGTTCACCAGCGCGCGCACGACTTCGGCGAAGCCGAGCGTGACGATGGCAAGATAATCGCCGCGCAAGCGCAGCACAGGCAGGCCCAAGAGGGCCCCGGTCAACGCGCCAATGACGATACTGAGCAGGAGAAATACAAAAAACCAATTAGGCGACAGCGGAAAGAGACCGCCCGGAATAAATGCATTGGCTTGCGGAGAACCGAAGATCGCCCAGAGATAAGCGTCGATGGCGTAAAAAGCAACGAAACCGAGATTAAGCAAGCCGACGAAGCCGACAACGATATTTAGTCCCAACGCCAGGGCGACGTAGATGCCGATCTGAATGGCAACTTCGAGATAATAACCGTTTACCGAACCGAGCACGGGCAGAAGCACGACCAGCACCAGAGCGCCGAGAAAGATTTTGACTCTGCGCGGCGCTGCGACATAGTAAAGCAACAGCAGAGAGGCTTCGACTGACAAAAAAGCCAGAACCGATTGCGGGAAGAAAAACGCAACCAAACAACTGACTGCAATGTAAGCGCACAACCCCAAAGTGGCCAGCTTGGAGTTCACGCCTTGCTCTCCCGCACCTTTTCGCCGAGCAGCCCTTTGGTACGAAAGATTAAAATTAGAATCAACACTAAGAAGGCAACGACGTCTTTATACTCGGCGCCAAACGCGCCGTCCGTCATTAAGGAAAGATAAGAGGCTGCAAAGGCCTCCAATAATCCGAGCATCATGCCGCCCACCATTGCACCGGGAATATTGCCGATGCCGCCGAGCACAGCCGCGGTGAATGCCTTCATGCCCGGAATGAAGCCGGTGTAGGGGTTCACTAAGCTATAATGAATGCCGAAGAGCACTCCCGCGAGCCCGCCGAGAGCACCACCGACGAAAAACGTCAGCGCAATCACTTGATTCACCGGCACGCCCATCAACGACGCGGTATCCGGATCTTGCGCCACGGCGCGGATCGCCATACCGAGCTTGGTTCGATTTACAAAAACATAAAGTCCCGCAAGTGTCATCAAGGCCGTCACAATGACTAGAATTGATTTAACTGGAATAACCAAGTTTGCGGCGAGCGGCACGGTCTGATCGAGAAACTCTAGACTTGGATAGTTTAAATAAAACGTATTGCGCCACAGACTTTCAAATAAGCGCAGCCCGTCCTGGAGAAAAAATGATGCGCCAATGGCCGAGATCAGCGCTACAAGACGCGGCCCACCCAACAGCGGACGATAGGCGACGCGTTCCAACGCCATCGCGGCGAAACCGCTAATCACCATGCTGGCGACGATCACCAACAGCAGAATAATTAGCGGGTGGAGAATGGCGAGGTAACCGGCGCTTTGCAAAAGCAACAACACCTCGACCCCGACAAACGCGCCGAGGACGAAAATTTCGCTATGAGCAAAGTTGATGAACTCCAAGACGCCATAGACCATCGTATAACCCAAGGCGATCAGCGCATACATGAAACCCAAGACAATGCCGTCCAGAAGAACTTGAGGCAGGATTTCCAATGCGAGTTCCAAATCGGTGCAGATCCTTCAGGGTGTGCCATGCTAACAAATAGTTGTTGCTGTAGCTACTGTCGGCGGCCGGGCAAGGGGACGTTGCAGCGTGATTGCAAGGGATACAGATCCCGGCAGTAGGGCAGATCGAAGATGAACTTTCGCGCTGAGTCTCAAGAACGAAGGAGCGTCGGGAATGGCGAAACGGAATATCCGCCCGAACCGGCCGCCGCTTCGAAGCCTCGCAGCGGCTGCGGATTATTTGGAAACAACCGCCAATCGCGTATAATGTTTTACTCAAGGATACGAATGTGCCCGACGCAGTCTCATCAACAGCTTTAACCCTGCCTTCGTGGAGCTACAAGATCAAAAAGGCCGCATGGATCACTCTGGGGCTTATCGGCTTTTTGTTCGCGGCTATCCTTGTCGTGCCGCATTTCGTCGATTTGGGATTATTCAAGCGCACCTATTTACCGCTGGTTGAGGAAACCCTTAACCGGCGGGTGGACGTCGGCGAAGTCCGGCTCAGTCTCATTCCGACACCATCTATCCGTTTGTCCAATCTAAGAGTTTTCGATAGCGCGCCATTCGCGGAGAATACCTTCTTCTCCGCTCAGCAGGTTCGTCTGCGGCTCAAGCTTTTGCCGCTCTTGAAGGGTCGGTTCGACGTCACCGAATTGGTGCTCGACAAACCAATTTTCAATCTTTTGAAACAACCCGACGGCACGTTCAACTACTCGGACATCGCCAATAAGAAATCTACCGCCGGCTCGCGGCGGGAAGGTCGGAAGAAGTCCGAGATCGCAAAGCCATCGGAATCGGCGGCCGTGCCGGTTTTGATTCCCAGAAACGTGAGCATCAAGGACGGCCAGGTGAATCTCGTCACCAAGGGTCAGTCGCCCGTGGATATAAAGGGAATAGATCTTTCGCTGCGAGAATTCTCGGGCGAAGCCCCGTTCCCCTTCCAGGCATCATTTAGCTACCGTGGTTTCAAGACCATCGTTTTAGACGGACAGATTAATTACCACGAAGAAAAGTCTGTTCTCGAACTCGAGAAAACCCGTCTCAAAGTTCAAGACCTGACTTTTCCGGTACAAGGCAGCGTTAGCAACCCGTTTACAGCGCCGCGTGTCAATTTAAATCTGCGAAACGACAACGTCGATGCCAACAAGGTTTTCCAGATTCTGTCCGTCTTTGGCCTGGCGCCGAGTGACACTGAAATTTCCGGACCCATGGATTTAGTCCTGAGCGTAAATGGCCCGTCGAACAGCCTCATCACCCAAGTGCGTGGCTTGTTCAAAGACGTGAAAGTCAACGGCCGGCGGGCGCTCAAAGGAAATCTCAGCGGCGAAGTCTCCCTGCGATTACCGTTTGGCGGCGGTCCCGTCAGCAAACGCTTGCNNAAAATAGAACGGGTGACCGGCATGATCGGTCTATCGAAAGACGAACGGCGCCAAGCAACGACTTTCAAAACAATGCAGGCAGATTTTATCGTGGGCGGCGGGTATGTGGAATTCACCCGACTTTACTTGATCAACCCGCAAATGGAACTGACCGGCAACGGCACGATGACGATCGAACGGCCAACCCTGGATTTGGCGATGAGCACGGCGCTTTCGCCCCAGGCTTCGGCGCGCGCGGGGCGCGCCAAGATGACGTCGTTTTTCAAGGACAAACAGGGCCGCGTCGTCGTACCGTTAAGGGTTAGCGGCCCGGTGGAAAATCCGTCGGTCAACTTGAACGCGGAAAAACTCGTCGAGACGGGATTACCGCAGAACGCGGAAAAGGGATTTAGTTCGCTCTTCAATCGGCTGTTTCGCAGCCGATAAGCGAAGAGCCCGACGGTGTGTCAGCGCCGATCTTGCGGCGCGGCCAGAGATAAGATCAGCTCCTGCAGATTTTTTCCTTCTAAGACTTTGGCCATCGATTGATCAAGTTTGACGATGAGGCGATTCACTTCGTCTTCCTCTCGGCTCCCATCGCTTCGGGTTTTGAGAGTTTTTCCTGAATTTCTTACGCAATCGAGAATATCTTTGATGCCGATGGTCTCGGCATCGCGGCCAAGCACAAAGGTTTCTCCATCAGCCAGCGGCAATACCAGTTTTGCTTGCGCAAACATTTCCATGAATTCTTTTACCACTCCGGCGGGGAGGTGCAATTGATCGGCCAGCAGCGAGACGCCGAGGGGATCGAGCCCATGATAGAAATTGCGGCCGATGAGCAGCATCATCTGCAGCCCGAGTCTTTCGCGACCGGCAGGGCTTTGCGCCAAGAATTCCCGCTCGCCCTGATAGAACTGAATATGCTGATGGGCATAAGTCACTTGGGCGCCCAATAATACGATCACCCATCCGGCGTGCAGCCAGAGAAGGAACAGCAAAAGAATGGCGAAGCTCGAATAGATGACATAGTAGCGCGTCGAAGAAGCGACAAATACAGCGAAGCCCCAGCCGACGGTTTGCCAAAGCACGGCTGCGACCAAGCCGCCTATGAGCGCCGAGCGCAGCCTGACGCGCGTGTTCGGTATAAAAACGTAGACAAAGGTAAAGGCGCCCCACAAAGTCAGATACGGCACCAAGCGAAGCAGAAAAAGGACCACCGCGCCCAAAGTGTGCAATGACGAAAGCGCGTGAACAATGGCGTTGTTTTGCAAAGTCGCCGTAATCGTAACCGCAGCAAACACCAGCACCGGTCCCACCAGTATGGCGCTTAGGTAGTCGCTGAAGCGCCGCGTCAACTTACGCGGTGATCGGACGCGCCAGATATGGTTGAACGCTTCTTCAATGGTACCCATCAAAGATAGGACAGTGATAAACAGCGTAACGAATCCGACGGCGCCGAGCGCGCTGGCACTCATCTTGTCGACGAAACTGATCAAGTAGCCGGTGATTTCCGCGCCTTTCTCACCGAGCGGCGACAGCGCTTCCGCCAACGCCGGCTCCATGCGATTGTGCACGCCGAACGCCTTGAGAAGAGAAAAAACAACCGCCAACAATGGCGCGAGCGACAGCAGGGTCTTGAACGCTAAAGCCATGGCTTGAAGCTTTACGAGATTGTGAACGAAGTCGCGCCCGACCATAACAGCGATCTTGAACGCAGTGTGGATCCACCGTTTGTAGCGCGTCAGTTCCGACAGCTCTGAATCCAGAAACGGGTCGAAGACCCTGCTCTTGATCTGTTGAATGGATCGATTTTTTACCAGCTTTGACCGGAACCGACAAAGGAAAGTGAGCGGCCGTCGGATCGCAATTTGCGCTGGCTTTGCCTCGCTTGATTGACAAAGCCGTCCGCAGATCGATATCCTGCGGTAAATAAAATCGCCGAATTCGCCGTTCACCACGTGTCTATCGCTACTGTACGAGACTCTGAAACGCTCCGGCCTCATTTACGACGAGGGCTCAATCTTTCGGCGCTGATTGCTCTCACTTTCTTCTGCGTTGCCGGCGGCGCCTATGGATTAGAGGACGCGGTGGGCGCAGGCGGATCTTTCCTCGCGCTGTTGGGAATCATCATTCTGCCCTGGCTCTGGAGCCTTCCCACCGCGCTGATGACCGCGGAGCTATCGACGGCGATGCCAGAGGACGGCGGCTACGTCGTTTGGGTTGAGCGTGCTTTCGGCAGATTCTGGGGCTTTCAAGAAGGCTGGTTGAGCTGGCTCTGTAGTTTTGCCGACAATGCGCTTTATCCGGTGATGTTCGTCGACTACCTGACCTACCTGCGCGGCGATATGCCGCCCACGGAGCGCTGGCTTATCGGCACGGCGGTGATTACCGCCGTTACTTGGATTAACCTGCGCGGGATTCGTCTGGTCGGCTTGAGCTCGATCATGTTTTCGCTCATCGTGCTCGCGCCTTTTGCCATTATGGTCGGCGCCGGCGCGCCCCAAGTCGAAACGGCGAATTGGTTCCAACGAGCTGACAACATCGATTGGGCGCTGCTCTTGAGTACGCTCCTATGGAATACCTCCGGCTGGGATAACGCCGGTTGCTGTGCCGCAGAAGTCATCAATCCGCCAAGAA
The DNA here is from genome assembly GCA_005879435.1 of Deltaproteobacteria bacterium. Lineage (GTDB taxonomy): Bacteria > Desulfobacterota > Binatia > UBA9968 > UBA9968 > DP-20. Next base: position 3,233 of record VBKX01000355.1, on the reverse strand, counting down.
ACTACCCCAGAGCAATGATCGTCACGGTGGTGTTGGTGACCACGGTTTATCTTCTGCCGATGGCCGTCGGCGTCGGCGTCGCAACCGAATCATCGGCGTGGAAAGAAGGTTACTTGCCCCAAGTTGCTGCACAGATCGGTGGATCGTGGTTAGGTATTTGGCTCACGTGCGCAGGATTAGCGAGCGCCGCGGGCATGTTCAATGCGCTTCTTTGCACCTCGGCTCGCGTTCCCTATGCGATGGCGGATCGCGGCTTGTTGCCGCGACCGCTGCGTCGATTGCACGTGAAGCATGGAACGCCATGGCTGGCGATACTGACAAATAGCGCCGGCGTCGCCCTGCTCATCCCGTTTTCCTTTCAGGAGCTCATCGAGCTCGACATGTTCCTCTATGCCGCAGCGATGATACTGGAATTTGCAGCGCTTGTATGGCTGCGTATGAGCCAGCCCGAGATGGCGCGTCCCTACCGAGTGCCGTTCGGTCTCGCGGGCGCCGTCGCCATCAGCATCCCACCCGTCGTGCTTTGTCTCATCAGCATTGCGCTTTCGAATCAGGGCACGCGATACGTGGGACTCGCCGGCATCGCACTCGGGCTGCTCGTCTACCGCTGGCAGTCGAAAGTCGTCCCGGAAACCGACGTTGAAACCGCGCCCATCGCATGAATCGAGCAGTCGGCGATCTCGATCCGTGGCGACTCGGATTTCACGATCTTATTCATAGGGCAAGTGAAGTGCGACCCGGTCATGAGATGAGCAGCGCGATCGAGGAACGCGATCACGCGAATTCTGTCTCTTTGCCGCAGTTAGGACAGGGCGCGCCACTCGGCGTTGATCGCATAGCCGCATTTTGAACAATGATGACGCGCAATAATCCGCGGCGAAGGCTCGTCCAGACGAGGTCCTTCCGCCCAATAGACCCCCGTGAACAAACTGGTTTTGCAAGTCGTCGATAGAGTGGTCCCAGAACGATCCACGTAAGTGACGTCGTAATGGCGCTCATTTTTTCAAAAAACCAACCGCGCGCGAAGGGATTCCAGCTAATTGAAATGACCCGCCCGCCTTTCGACTCGACTTCGTCCTTGATCCGGTTCTTGTCGACGAAGTGCATGATGATGCGAAATATCAGTGCGGCACCGATAGCCCAGATTAGAAGATACAGGCGATTCATGTATTCAAAGACTCAAACTTCGGCAGTATTTTCCATCAGTCTCCGAGCAAGCGCAAATGGCACCGTGTTTCGTCTAACTTTCACTCCTGTCAGCCCCGTGGGTGCTGAACCGCTTTTTTGTACGCGCACGGTCTCATGGAGGAAAAAAAATATAGGATGAATGCTGATAATCGATTAGGAGTTTCGCCTATAAATATCCAGCCGTAATACTGATCTTTTCTCAATCGAGAGTAGTTTTTGGAATTCTAATGCAGATTTTTGTTGTAACAAAAGCACTCACTATGTATATTCTCCACAAAATGTAGGTGGATTCAGTCGACATACCACAATATCTCGCATCAGCTAGTTCACTCCTATAATACCCATCAGGAATCCTTCATCCACCGACGGATTCCTTTTGAAGCGC
>VBKX01000355.1:0-1501 GCA_005879435.1 Deltaproteobacteria bacterium | reverse complement strand
CGGGTCCAATGGGAGTCACTCGCCTTGGCCGGGCAGCGACCGCGATGAAACCGGCGGCCTGAAGCTCTTGCAAGAGATTCGAAACCACCTCGTGCAACTTTCGCATACGCTCGGGGCGCGTCATCCGTTTGGCTCGTGGCGCGCCGCGAGCCAAACGGATGACGCGCCCCGAACGTACGCGAAAGTTGCACGAGGTGGTTTCGAATCTCTTGCAAGAGCTTCAAGCCGCCGGTTTCATCGCGGTCGCTGCCCGGCCAAGGCGAGTGACTCCCATTGGACCCGAAGTCGAAGACCCCAAGACTCAAGGGAAAATCGGCCATGTGCGCGAGCAGCTCGGAACCTACATCCAACGACTGTCGGTTCAGGACAATTTCTTTCAGCGTCCGCCCTTCGATCACCTCACCGATCCGATTTATCGCAGGCTGATTCGCGACTTCATCGACGGCGCGGCGATGCCGGAGAGCAAGATTGCAGCCCTCAGCTGGGTCGGCGGGGTTCGCGCGCTCGACGCTTCAGATTTGCGCTATTCGATCATCGACGGTCTACAAAGACTCTACTGCTTTCTGATTGCGATCCTGTTGGTTTGGCGCCGCGAGCAATTAGTGCAAGATCGTATTATCCCGGCAGAAGCATGGAGCTTCTTTGCTCCGTCGATCCAGCGTTTGGGCGAACCTCAACCCGCCACGGAATTGCTCCTCCAAAGAATCATTCGTTACGAGATCTTTTACGCCATCAGCCTTGCCGGGTTGCTGCATTACATGGTGACTTTCAACTCCAGCCAGCGGCGTATGAGTTTACGGGTGCAGTTGGAAATCATGAAAAGGCCGCTAATCGAGCATTTGAAGCTCGAAGGGATTCCCATATGGGAGGACCTGGGGAAAATGCCGGGTGACCAAAGACCGCGGGACAAGTTTCTCGCTTCCGATATCGTCTTAGCGACTCAGGCGTTTATCACCCACAACTCCCACGTAACGACCGCTGTCGAAACGGAGCGCTTTCTCGACGACAACCAACCCTATTTGGACAACATCGGCGATATCTCCGACATCGTGAGAACGCTGAAACGGATTAGCAACGAGGTGCACGCAAAAACCGCTCGGGCGTATGCAGACCAACCGGCTCTGCGCTGCCTGGTGACAAGTGGAGATCCGTTTCTGCTCGGTTTTGTCGCGGCCTGCGGCTACATCAGGAACCGAGGAAGCATGGAAATACTCGACAAGGCGCTTGACCGACTACTTGCTGAACTCGAGTGTCAGGAAGCCGATCCACTCCGCCTCGGCGCCTATCAAAAAGCGCTCGCCATCATCAACGCTACTCGCGGCAAAGACGCGCGAAGGCTCGTCGACGATACCTTTCGAAGGTTTTTCTTGGGTGTCACTACAGAACTTGACTGGTTGGATACGGCGAGCCAGATCACCGGAGGCACGTCTCACTAACCACCCGACTTCGGAGTTTCGGCATACGACTGCGCAAAGTTCTCGCCGTCGAGGTCGGTTGAGAA
>VBKX01000357.1 GCA_005879435.1 Deltaproteobacteria bacterium | reverse complement strand
GGTTTTGAGGTTAGCTATTTGCCCGTGAGTCGAGACGGATTTGTTGATTTGCAACGACTGAGAGATTCGCTCACTGACAAAACTATTCTGATTTCCATTATGGCGGTGAATAACGAGATCGGCACGATCCAACCGACAAGAGAAATCGGTCGATTGGCGAAAGAAAAAGGTATTCTTTTTCATAGCGATGCCACCCAGGCAGTGGGCAAGATTCCACTTAACGTCGAGGACATGGGTATCGATTTGTTGTCTCTGACGGCGCACAAGATGTATGGCCCGAAGGGAATTGGCGCGCTCTTCGTGCGCTCGACGAAACCGCGGGTCAAAATTACCCCGCAGATAGACGGCGGCGGCCATGAGCGCGGTATGAGATCAGGGACTTTGAACGTTCCCGGGATTGTCGGTTTGGGTAAAGCCTGCGAGCTGGCCAAAAAAGAAATGAGTACCGAGGGTGAACGGCTGACTGCGTTACGAGAACGGCTAAAAACTGGGATATTCGAGCAGCTTGATGATGTACGGATCAATGGAGATGCGGTGATGCGCTTGCCGGGCAACTTGAACCTGAGTTTCGCATATGTCGACGGTGAGTCTTTGATGATGGGGTTGAAGGAGATTGCCGTGTCAACGGGTTCGGCGTGCACTTCAGCGAGTCTCGAACCTTCTTATGTGCTGAAAGCGATCGGTTTAGAGGATTCGTTGGCTCATGCCTCCATTCGCTTTGGTCTGGGCCGGTTCAATACGGCCGACGAGATCGAATACACCGTTCAGCGGGTTGGCGAAGAGGTGCGGCGCTTGAGAGAAATTTCTCCTGTTTATAAGGCTAAGGCCAAGCTGCAAACGCGGCAACAGTCTGATCTCAAGCCGCAGCAACGGTTTTCGTAAAGGTTTTAGAGGAGGAAGCAATCAATGGCCATGGGAGTCAGCCTCACTGAACGTGCCGCGGCGCGGATCAAAGAATTGATCGCCGCCGAGAGCCGCGAGGGACAGGCGCTGAGAGTCAAGGTGGTCGGCGGCGGCTGCTCGGGCTTGCAGTATAAAGTCGATTTCGACGCGCCGAAAGCGACCGACAAGGTCTTTGAAAAGGACGGTGCTAAGCTTTTAGTCGATATGAAGAGCTTGCTTTATTTGAGCGGCACGGAGCTTGACTACAAAGACGAACTGATGCAGTCGGGCTTCGTTTTTCAAAACCCGGTCGAAGACTTGACCCGGCGCGAGTACAAGTACGGTTTCGTTACCGACATTGAAGCCGATACCGTTCCACCTGAGTTGAACGAAGAGATTATTCGCTTCATTTCCGCGAAGAAGAACGAGCCAGAATTTATGCTTCAATGGCGGCTCAAAGCTTACCGCCATTGGGCAAAGCTGGAAAAATCCGAGGCCGAGCCGAAGTGGGCGATGGTACATTATCCGCCCATCGACTACCAGGCGATCCGTTATTACTCGGCGCCGAAATCGAAGACGGACGGACCAAAGAGTCTGGAAGAGGTCGATCCCGAACTGCTCGCGATGTACGAGAAGTTGGGTATCCCTCTCAAAGAACAGGAATCTCTGGCTGGCGTTGCCGTCGATGCCGTATTCGATAGCGTCTCGGTCGCAACCACGTTCAAAGGAAAGCTTTCCGAATTGGGAATCATTTTCTGTTCTTTTTCGGAGGCAGTGCAGAATCATCCGGAGCTGGTGCAGAAATATTTGGGCTCCGTGGTGCCCTACACCGATAACTTTTTTGCCTCGCTCAATTCGGCGGTGTTTAGCGACGGCTCGTTTTGCTACATCCCAAAAGGAGTACGCTGTCCTATGGAGCTGTCGACTTATTTTCGCATCAATGCCGCGGAGACCGGGCAGTTTGAGCGCACGCTGATCGTCGCAGAAGAAGGGGCGACGGTAAGCTATCTCGAAGGTTGCACCGCGCCGATGCGCGACAAAAATCAATTGCACGCCGCAGTGGTGGAATTGGTTGCCCATCGCGACGCGCAGATCAAGTATTCCACGGTGCAAAACTGGTATCCCGGCGACGCCGAGGGCAAGGGCGGCATTTATAATTTCGTCACAAAGCGCGGCAAATGTCTGGGCGAACGGTCGAAGATTTCCTGGACGCAGGTCGAAACCGGCTCGGCTATTACCTGGAAGTATCCGAGCTGTATCTTGCAAGGCGACGATTCGGTTGGTGAGTTTTACTCGGTGGCGTTGACGAACAATTACCAGCAAGCCGATACCGGCACGAAAATGATCCATATGGGCAAGAACACCAAGAGCACGATCATTTCAAAGGGCATTTCGGCCGGACATGGGCAAAACACGTACCGTGGCCTGGTGAAAATCATGAAAGGCGCGGCGGGCGCGCGCAACTATTCGCAGTGCGATTCGTTATTACTGGGCGACAAATGCGGTGCCCATACTTTCCCTTATCTCGAAGTGCTCAACAATGCTTCGCAGGTCGAGCATGAAGCGTCGACCTCGAAGATCGGCGAAGATCAATTGTTCTACTGCCGGCAACGGGGTATTTCGACCAAAGACGCCGTCAATATGATTGTCAACGGTTTCTGCAAACAGGTATTCAAAGAATTACCGATGGAGTTCGCCGTCGAGGCGCAGAAACTTCTCGGCGTGAGCTTGGAGGGGAGCGTCGGATAGAACGGAGGTCAGAAGTCAGAGAACAATTATGGCAGGCGAGATTTACTTCGATAACAACGCGACGACCCGAGTGTTACCCGAGGTCGCGGAAGCAATGTTGCCGTTTTTGACGGAGTACTATGGCAACCCGTCAAGCATCCATCGTTTCGGCAGCGAGGTCGGCCAGAAAGTCGGTCAAGCGCGGGCGCAGGTCACCGCTCTGATCGGCGCCGCCGATCCCATCGAAGTGATTTTCACCAGTTGCGGCACCGAAGGCGATAACGCGGCGATCCGCGGCATGCTAGAAGCGCGCCCGGATAAACGCCACATCGTAACCACTCAGGTTGAACATCCGGCGGTGCTGGGTTTGTGCCAGCACTTAGAAAAAAAAGGTTATCGGGTGACCTGGTTGGGCGTAGATGAAAACGGCGCCCTCGACGTGGAAGAGCTGCGCTCGGGACTGAGTGACGACACCGCGTTGGTGTCCATCATGTGGGCGAACAATGAGACCGGAGTGATTTTTCCGATCGAGGAAATTGGTGCAATCGTCCGATCGAAAGGCATTCCGTTTCACGTCGACGCGGTGCAAGCCGCAGGCAAGTTGCCGTTCAAAGTTAAGGATCTGCCGATCGACTTGTTAACGATCTCGGGCCACAAGTTCTATGCGCCGAAAGGAGTCGGCGCGCTTTACGTGCGACGCGGCTTGACGTTTTCGCCGTTTATGATCGGTGGTCATCAAGAACGCAATCGTCGCGCCGGAACGGAAAACGTCTCGGCCATCATCGGCATGGGCAAGGCAGCGGAGACGGCACTTAGCCACATGGCCGAAGATGCGGTGCGAATAAAGGAGCTGCGCGATCAGCTCGAAGAATTGTTGCTCGAGTCGTGCCCAGGCAGCCGAGTCAATGGCCGGGCGCAAAATCGCTTGCCGAATACTTCGAATATCAGTTTTCGATATTTGGAAGGGGAGTCGATCCTGGTGCTTTTAGATCAGCAAGGAATATGCGCCTCGACCGGCTCCGCCTGTACCGCGGGATCGTCGGAGCCGTCGCATGTTTTGCGCGCCATGAAAGTGCCCGCCGATTGGCTGCAAGGCGCGGTCCGTTTCAGTTTGAGCCGATTTAATACTCGACAAGAAGTGCTTTATGTGAACGAAAAGATGCCGGCAATCGTCCAACGCTTAGAGGGGCTTTCCGCCTTGGGCAGGCTGCGTAATGCGCAGCAGCCGCGCCCCGCAGGAGTCGCGGCGGCCGATAAGCTCATGGCAAGGGGTAAGAAGCTATGGGTCTAATGCAGATTCCTCGACGGGTCGATTATGGTTTGCGCGCGGTGATTTATCTTTCAGATCAGGACCCGGAGAAATGCTGCTCGATAGCTGAGATCGCTACGCGTCAAGGCGTGCCGCGCAAATTTTTGGAAAAGATCATTCAAGACTTGATCCGCGGCGGGTTGATCAAGTCGAAAAGAGGCTCTCTGGGCGGGTATATGCTGGCGCGTTCGGCAGACGCGATTTCATTCTATGACGTTATAGAGGCGATCGAAGGACCGATCGCGGTCAACGTTTGCCTGGACGACGAATTAGGCTGCGACCAGCTGCCGCGTTGCACGATGATCGGAGTTTGGAGTGAAGTGCAACGCAGTATTACCGAAGTACTTAGTCGGACAACGATTGCGGCCTTGCGGCGACCTGCCTGCAAGGAATTGATTGGCTCTTCTTCTCTTTCGAGTGCGGCGTGATCATGATGAATGATTTTTCCATTCGTCTGGAATCAGGCCGCACCCTAACGGGAGGTGGTGATTATGAGTTACGACACCGGACTTAGCATGGAAGAACGCGTAACCTCGCTGTTTCAGCCGGACACGCTTTTGCCGGATCAGTATCTCGATACGTTCCGGCGCAAGCTGCATTTGGAGCCGGAAAAAAAGCTCATGCTGGCGATTTTGGAAGACGCCATCGCGTGTTTTCAAAAGTACATCTTCGCCCAGGATGGCAAAGGCAAGGCTTTGTTTCGCGAGTCTGAAGGTTGGATTATGGAGGAAGCCGGCGAGGGAATATTCGCTTTCGACAGCGTCTGTGAAGCCTTGGGATTGCATCCCAGCTATGTTCGTCGGGGAATGGTCGCGTGGAAGGACAGGGCCTTGGCGCAACGCACCCAAGCTAAGGTCTACCAGCTTACGGGGCGGCCGAGAAAACACAAACGCAGCGTGGCGGCCGCTCGTCGGTCGGCGCGACAACGTTTGCGCAGAGTCGCGAGTCGATAACGACGGAGGCGACTTTGAACGACTATCCAAAGGCGGTGACGGGCGGAGGCTCGTCACCGTTTTTAGTTTGTACCATCCTTGTATCGAGCAAAGAACGAATTTATACATAAATCATGGCGAGAAAGAAACACCGATCGACCTTCAGGGAGATCTTCTACAATTTTCGCTACCGCTGCGGTGAGTACGCGCTGCGCGGCTTTATCAACTATTTACCGTACGTTCCCGAGCGGCTGGTGATGGGTTTTATGCGGTTCATGGCGAGCCTGACGTTCGTCTTGATGTGGAAATATCGCAAGAGGATGGAAGAGAACGTCGCGATGGTCTTAGGCAAAGAGATTCCCGACCGCGACAAGCAGAAAGATCTCGTATGGCGCGCCTGGCTCAATTTCGCCCGCGGCGTG
>VBKX01000046.1 GCA_005879435.1 Deltaproteobacteria bacterium | reverse complement strand
AGATTTTCGATTTGCGATTTTGGATTGCTCGGATTTGCTCCTCAATTTCCGATTTCGACCAATCGAAAACCGGCAATCCAAAATCCAAAATATCCCTAAACTTTCCTTGTTCTCATCTCCGCGACCGAAACTTTTGGATACCAATTCAAATTCGCTCCCTGACCCGCTTGGGCGACGAGCACGTCGAGCAGATACGGTTTGCCGTCCCGCGTCGCTTGAATCGCGCGCTTCAGCGCCGGCGCGATGCCGTTGGGATCGCCAACCACCTCGCCTTTGATGTCGTACGCTTCGGCGATCTTCGCGAAGTTCACATCCGGATTGCCTAAATGACTGATCATGTCCAACTTTTTCTCTCTCTGGTTTTTACCTCGACTCCACATCCGGTTTCTGGTTTCGTTGTAGCTCCGGTTATTGAAAATCACCGTGATGATCGGCACCTCGTGCCGCCGCATAGGCCAGAGCGCCTCGGTTTGATTGAAGAGCATGCCGCCATCGCCTTGAAGCGCCCATACTTGATGATCCGGTTTGGCGAGCTTCACGCCGATGGACGCCGGCAAGCCCCAACCCAAACACTCGCCGGTAGTTCGGCCGATCTGGGTTTTGGCGCCGTAACCGAGATTGAGATGATCGAGGCACTTGCCGCGCTGCGAACCGAACTCTTCGACAAAGATCGCGTCCTTGTCCGCCACCCCTTCGATCTCTTTCGCCAGACGGTCCCACTCGATGGGTTTATTATCCCAGGTCTTTTTCGCCGCAGCCTCGCGCCCCTCGCGCAAACGGTCGGTAAACTTCTTGCTTTCTTCGAAGCGCGGCTTGGCGATCTTTTCGATGCGATCTTTGGTCGCCATCGACTTGATCGCGTCAATCAAATCCCGGGTCGCTTCTTTGAGATTGCCGACCAACGCGTTTTCAATGGGCAAAGCATCACCCAGTTGGCGCACGTCGGTGCCCGCAACAACGGTAGGAACTTTCTGCTTCACGATGAAGCTCTCATCGCCGTTTAACGCATTTGATTTCTCAAAGCCCCGAGGTAAAGCGGATGCTGATTGGGAAAAACCTGGGTCCAAGTTCCACGCTCGCACACCGGGATGCTCAGCATTTCGGCCAACTCCATCAGCTCCTTTTGGGCGCCGCTCTGATAGACTTCGGGGCCGACCAACAGAAGCGGACTTTTCGCTTCCAGGAGCATCTTCGCGGTCTTCTCCACTGCCTTGGCGTTGGGCCTGACGTTCATCGGAACATCGAAGGTGCCCGGCAAAAAGATTTTGGTTTTCGCCTGATTCTCGAACATCACGTCGCGCGGAAACATCAGATAACTGGGGCCGCACGGCATCGTCGAGGAGACCTTGAATGCTTTGGTCACCCACTCGGGAACCCGGGCAACTTCTTTCGGGATCCAGCGCCATTTGGTGTACTGCTTCATCGGCTCGAGCATGTCTTCCAAGTCTTCATGCCCGTCGCGGCCGTCTTCGGTCGTATCGGCGCGGTCCACGGCAACGACGATCGGCAGTCTATCCTTCATCGCGTTGTAGATATTTCCGGTCGAGTGAGCGGCCCCCACACGGCTGTACATGCAAAAAGAAGTTTTTCCTGAAGCCATCGTGTAGCCGCTCGCCATCGCCACCACGTGGGCTTCGTGAGTCGCCAGAACCAACTTGAGCTTGGGCCGGTCAATCACCGCGTCGCAGAGCGCGCCCAGGCCCGAACCGTTGCCGACAAAGAGATAATCAATGCCGGTTTGCAAAAGCTGCTCCGCGAGCATCGCGCCGCCGTTGCCCTCAAACTCCTTCCAATATTCTTTGCCGGCCGTATCAGCATGGGCAACGGGGACGAGATTTTGTAATACCGACTCGGCAGCCGCCACAGTGAAACCGGCCGCGGCCATGGATTTTAAGAAACCGCGCCTTGAAAGGTCTTGATTCAAAAAATCTCTTACCAAGCTACGCATAGAAACCTCCGTATGAGAGTTGGAGTGCTGGAGTGTTGGGTCTTAGACCCATTACTCCAATACTCCATCACTCCAATACTCCATTTTTTTAGGTGCTACGGCGATGGATTGTAGTGAAAACGGCA
>VBKX01000364.1 GCA_005879435.1 Deltaproteobacteria bacterium | reverse complement strand
CATATCCAATGGGCTTCTTTGCTAAAGGTATGGACGGGCGCATCGATGATCCGAAGGCGGGCTGGAAGGGTAGAGGCCTGTGGTCCGCCTATGCCGGGAGAGCGACGCATCACATGGAAGGCGGCAAGGGGACTAGGCCCAAAGTCGTCAAGTTCCAGTTGCGCCCTGATCCACTGGCGAAGTGAACGGTTTATAAGACTCGCGCCCGGGTCAGCTAGCCACTACTGTGCCGCATCACTCATCGCCCACGATTTCGATCTCCTCGGGAAAAACGTATAGGGATGCGTCATTGTCCCATTTTACCAGAATCATCCGTCGGTCGAGATTGTCGACCTCATGAACGACGGTGCCCTGAGTGTCAGCTTCAATCGTAGCTTCGTGAGCGCGGAGGGTTTTTTTTGCTCGGCAACGCAATCCCCTTTTGGTTGTGTCAATCGTCATCCTCGCCTCCTCGTTGCGTGCGGCTAGGGAAGCGCAAAAATCGGCAGTTACCTGTTCGGAGCCCGGTGTCGATTTGCCTTTACCGCGCGGCGCGCCGCCGCACCCTCGATCAGCGCTGCGAAGCCGGACTCCGAAGGCGGATACTCCATCTGGATCGCATTCGCAGTATCCACTTCCAAGGCCAGTCTGATACCGAAGATCGCAAGTTCAACCCCTGACGCGTCCGCTCGGCGAAGTGACCATGGAAACGTTATCGTTTCTCACAGAGCGGACGCCGCAGCCACAACGTCTCTACACGAGAAAAGAGTGCTCCGCCTGTGACTTGGGATAACAATCAATTTGTTGTGACAAGAAATCCGGTTTTGCATTAACACAAGTTGGTCAAATCGGTTTGTCGGCTCCTCACGAACTCGTCTCGCCGCTAAACGCCAGTTTTCGCGCCGTGAGTTCCGCGACGCACCTATTTCAAGTAAGCTTGTCTTGATGAGAGCTTCTCGGGTTCGAGTCGAAACAGGTTCCGAGAGTATTCGCTATCGATCCATATGGTTGATGTAAACGCGAGCGCGACGAGTTCCAACGCGAATTTCAACCGTCGGGTGGACAAATGGATTCGGCGCCATAAAACCAAACTCTGGTGGCTTCATAGTCTCTATGCCCTGATTTTGGGGATCGGCATTATGTGGCTGGGCAAACGGAACTTTGCCTACCTTCGCGTCGCCGTTTTTCATATCAGCTTTATCTGGCTTTCCAGTTTATTGTTGCCGAAGCTGCTCAAACTGCGCCGTGTGCCGGCGCAATCGGCGCCGCACCTCCGGCTCATCGTCAACTTCTTCAACAAGAACTTGTATCAGCAGATGCTGTTTTTTGTGCTGCCGATCTACTACACCAGCGCGACAGTAGGATCGCGCAATCTTGTTTTTGTGTTGTTAGTTGGATTCTCCGCCGTGCTATCCACGCTCGACGTCATCTATGATCGGCATCTATCGGCGAACCGTTATTTGAATGCGGGATTTTTCGCTTTTAACCTTTTTGCGTTGGTCAACGTCATGCTGCCGATTCTCTGGAGCGTGAGTAATACGCTGACGACGCGCGTCAGCGGCATATTGGCGTTTCTGGGATTTCTTACGCTTGGTTATCCAGCGCTGCAGTCATTCATCCGTCGGACGGGGCTGGCTCTGGGGGTCGGTGTTTTGTTTTTCGCTCTGGTCGAGCTTGGCCGTCCCTTCATACCCCCGGCGCCATTGCGCATGGCCAGCGTCGAATTTGGCACGGAATTCGACCGCGAATCGTTGCAGATGCTCGCGCCGATGACCGAGCTAAAAGCCGACGGTGCCAGTCAACTCTACGGACTTACGGCGATCAGGGCGCCGTTGGGCCTGCAGGAAAAACTACGACACCGGTGGTTTGAGAACGGAGAGCTTGTGTTTGCGTCTGCCTTTTACAATGTAGTGGGTGGAAGAACGGAAGGTTTTCGACTCTGGACAAGGTGCACCTTTGGCAGGGTAACACCCTATACGAATATACGACTTGACCTGGAAACCGAAGGCGGCCAACTGGTCGGTCGCGCGACGCTTCACGCCGGTCGCTAAACGGGAGAGTGGTTCGGCGGCGCGTGAGCTGCCGACTCCAGATTTTTCGATTAGGAGAGATGATCCACTCGCAGATCATTTGCGAGCTCTGGAAATTTCAACGAGTGGTGCGGTTAGTGTGTTTAGGTTTGTCCGCGGTCGAACCGCGAGAAGCTAATCGATTAGAATAGTTGATTTTTGAGCGTAGGACGGACGCGGAGAGCGATGGAGAGAATCCCAGTCGTCGAAAATTTGTGGCTCGATGCCAGCGATAGAGCACCTTTATTAAGATCTTTCAGAGTAAGCGGCAGCATTGGTGCGTAAGGTTACTCGTTCGTCCCTCTTCGGAGAAATTTCTGCAAGCGCTCCCTCAAGCGGTGAGCGAGACACGCAGTGCGAATCAGCCATCCTGACTGTTGTTTTCATGCGGACGTTCCTCGAGATACTCGAGGCGCTCAATTGCTCTCATTCTGCATTGACAGCACGCAGCGATGGAAAATGATACTTCACGGCACCGGCCGCACTTCCGATGCGTGCAAAATGGACATTCGGTATCCGGAAAAGGCCAAAAGGATGGTGTTTGTATCAAAATGGATCAACTCTTTTATCAATATTTTAGATGGATCATCTATTAGACGTTTTCAGGCTTTCTTTCATATCCGCGTCGTTGATGCGAGTGCATCGATTATCTTATTGGTCATCGTTTCTAGATGATTTAATAACGCTACGCAAGCGTTGGAAGCCAATTCTCTTATTGTGCGAAAAATGAAGATATCGCGTTTCAAAAGTGCGGTAAAAAGCCCGCGGCGACGGAAAAAATTGCCGGGAATTGACGATGAAATTGCGACCTGAGCCATTCGGACAGCGCTAACCGCAGGCCACGTTCGACCAACGCTCCAAGGGCCTGCAAGCCTTCCATTATTTTTTTCAATTTTAGACTGGCGCGAGTGGCGCGTGTGCGATTCTGGACAAATGAAAATGGCTCGTGTACCAAGGGCTCAGAACGTGTATAGGTTTTAAACTGATGTCTTGATTGTTCAACCGCTGCTGAGGGTTCAGTGTCGAACCAGGAGGATCCCATGGGACAAATTCTTGGGCTTGGCATCACTCATTATCCTGGTCTTTCGATCCAGGGGAATCTAACCCGCCGCATCAAAATGTGTTTGGCCGATCCCGCGCTGCCGGAGCGCTTGCGCTCGATCGAGAATTGGCCGGAGCCGATGCGCCGGGAGTGGAGCATGGATGATGGGCAGAGGCATTCCGACGCGCATCGCGCTGCGATGATCGACGGTTTACGCGCGGCGCGCCGCGCGCTCGACGATTTTCAACCGGATTTTTGCGTGATCTGGGGCGACGATCAGTTCGAGAACTACCGGGAGGACTGCGTGCCGGCGTTTTCCGTCCTTGCTTACGACTCTGCGGAATTCCAGCCCTGGCTGCACAACCCGCGCGGCATAAATTCTTGGAATGAGGCAATGGATAAGACCTTCGGGGTCAAAGGACATCGCCTCGGCGGCAAACACCTCGCGTCGTTTCTACTCAACGAAGGTTTCGACATCGCCTACAGCTACAAGCCGCTGCACATTGGGTTGGGTCATGCATTCGCGAACTCCGTGCTTTATCTTGATTGGGACCGCAAAGGGTTTGAGTATCCGCTGGTGCCGTTCACGGTGAATGCCTACGGACGCCATCTTACGGGCAGTCAAGGCGTGCCGCCGACGCCATCCAAAGGACAAAGCCTGCTCGAGAAGGAAGAAGATCCACCCGGACCGCAGCCGTGGCGTTGTTTTCAGATTGGTGCGGCGACCGCGCGCGCATTTGCAACAAGCCCGTGGAGGGTCGCGCTGATCGCTTCTTCCAGCTGGTCGCATTCGTTTTTGACGGCGAAGCACGGCCGCATGTATCCCGACGTCGAGTCGGACAAACATTATTTCGAAGCGCTGCGCGCCGGCCGATGGGAAATCTGGCGCAATACGACACTGCCTGAAGCGGAAGACCGGGGCCATCATGAACTGCTCAATTGGTTTTGTCTCGCCGGAGCGATGGCCGAGCTCAAGCGTAAGCCCGACGAAGCAGTATTTTTGGAGTCGTGGACGACGAACTCCGACAAGGTTTTCGCCGTTTTTCGACCGCTGGTCAGCTGAAAATAACCGATGCGTAACGCAGGAGGAAGACAATGATTATATTGCACGTCACGGTTCAGATAAAACCGGAGCATGTCTCTGAGTACCTGGAGGCCGTACGCCACGACGCCGAACATTCAGAAAAAGACGAGCCCGGCTGCTTGCGCTTCGACCTGATCCAAGATCGGGATGACCCCAACCGCTTTTACTATTACGAAGTCTACAAAGACGAAGCCGCGTTGGAGGCGCACCGCCAGACGCCGCACTTCAAACTCTATGCCGAAAAGGTGCAGCCTTGGTTGGCGGCCGCGCCGGAGCGGCGCTTTGGAAAAAACTTGATCCCGTCGGACAATGCCTGGCGCTGAACCCTGAAAAACGCGACGGAAAAGCTACGGCGTGCTTCGTCGATCAAAAGTCTTATGCGGACGGGATCGGATGAATTGCAGTTTTACCAGTACGTGGTTGCCTGAACCTGGGCAATATCGTAGGGTGTCGCGCGCGTCGTTTGAGCATGATTGCGCTCAGGGTTGACTGATAAAAACGAACCGGCAGATTTCTGATCCGCGATTTCGGAGGGGCCATGATTTTTCCACGGCAAATTTCGTTGCTGGCGGCGCTGATCGCGATTTCTCTCTCGGTGACTTCGATCCCGGCGCGTGCTCAGGAGAAAGTTAGGCTCGCGCACAGCGCCTTGGAGAGCAGCAACTCGGTCTGGTACATGGCTAAGGAGCGCGGTTTCTACAAGAAAAACGGCTTGGACGCGGATCTGCTCTTCATCCCGAGCACAACGACGAGCGTGTCGAGTCTCGTGGCGGGTGATGTGCAAGTGGCGAACGCTTCGGGCGGCGGTGTGGCGAGCGCCGTAGTTGCCGGGGCGGATCTGGTCATGGTCGCCTGCTATCTCAATTCGCTGCCCTACGAGTTGGTCGTAAGCGAGAGCGTCAAATCGGCGGAAGATTTAAAAGGAAAAAGCGTCGGCATCAGCCGCGTCGGCAGCGCATCCGACGTGGCGGCGCGTGCGCTCATCAGAGGATTGGGGCTGGAGCCCGACAAGCAAGTGCCGATCATGCAGGTCGGCGGGCCGGCGGAGCGCGCCGCGTCGTTTCGCACCGGTAGAATCGCCGGGTTTCCGTCGCCGCCGGGAATTATTCACTTGACCAAGGGCATGCCTTTCAGGGTTCTCATCAGCACCGCCGATTTTCAGAAGCGCTTTGAATTTCCGTATATTTGCGCCACCACGACGAAGAGCTACCTCGCGCGCCAGAGGGAGACCGTGAAAAAAGTTTTGATGTCGCACATCGAGGCGATGCAATATTTCAAGACTCACAAAGAAGAAAGCAAAAAAATGATCGCCAAATACAGCAGGATAAACAACGAAGACTATTTGGAAGCCGCGTACGTCGCCAGCGCGAAACTCTATGATGTGGTGCCGCTGGTGACGCGGCCCGGAGTAGAAGTTCAGATCAAGGAAGCGACGAGTCGCAAACCCGGCGCGCAACTTCGCTTCGAGGATATGGTCGACGAAAGTCTCGTGCGTGAATTGGAGAAGAGCGGCTTCATCGACAAGCTTTACAAGCAGTGACGGCGCTCTGTTTAATACGTCGCCACCGCAAGGAGATATATATGCGCTTCGGCTGTTCGATGCGCCGGTATCGGCCAAGTATTGCTCGATTATTTAATGCCAGCGGCCTGAAGATACTGGAGATCTACGAAGCGCGCCGCCGCGGGGAGCGGCGCTTTGAGGTTGCCGGCCTCGCCCATGAAGGCGATCACTTGGTCTAATCCTTTGAGATTGATTTCCCCTTGCTGCGGCAGCACACCGCGTTCCGGCTCGAAAAACAACGCCAGCGTTTGCTTGGCAATCGCTTCCGAGGAGCCGGTAGTCTCGACGATTATTTTGGTGACAGTGTCGCGCTTTGCAGGATCTCGGATGAATTTGAATGCGCCGCCAAGCGCGCGCACATAGCGCACCACGGCATCTTTGTGCGTCTCTGCCCAAGAACGGCGCACCGCCGTGACCGTGTAGAGAAATTCCGGCACCACTTCAGTCGATAGCCCGAGCAAGCGATAACCTTCATTCAGCGACAATAGATCTTGCGGCTGGCCCAACGGGACAGCCTCGCAATCACCGTGTCTCAAGCAAGTAAAGCGCGCCGGCGTTCCCTCGATAATCTTGACGCGAAAGTCACCATCACGCAGGCCGTGCAGCGCAAGCAGCTTGCGCGTGGAGATCGTGATCGTGCCGGCTTCGTCGGCGAGGCCGAGCAATTTTCCCTTGAGATCGGCGATGCTTTTGATCTCAGGTCGCGCAATCAGACTATATATCGGATTATTAAATTCCCCCGCGATCGCGACGGCATC
>VBKX01000045.1 GCA_005879435.1 Deltaproteobacteria bacterium | reverse complement strand
CGGCTCTCTATTCTACGCTTTAGCGAGCGGCCTGGCTAAAGTCATCAGCGAAGCGTCGCCGATGCAGGCGCAGGTGCAACCCTATGCGGGCACGAGCACGTTCGTGCCGCTCTTCGACAGCGGCGAGCTCGAATTGGGCGTCGTCAACGCGGTCGACATGGGAATGGTGTACCAAGGCCAGAAGCTTAAAGTCGGCGGAAGAAATCCCTTTCCTCATGTGCCGAGCTCGCGCTTGCTCATGCGCGGCTCGCCGCTGCGCAGCAGCCTGATCGTCAAAAAAGATTCGCCGATCAAAACCATCGGCGACGTGAAGGGCAAGCGTGTCACCGGCGAATATCCGGCGCAGCTTGCCGTTTGGTATAACGTCTTCGGCTCGCTCGCCAACGGTGGTTTGACGTGGAACGACGTCAAAGTCGTACCGGTGCCAGCCGTCAACGAAGGCGTCGATGCGCTTATTCAAGGCCGCGCCGACGTCACGACGCACGCGATTGGCACGGCGAAAGTGAAAGAAGCCGAAGCGGCGATCGGTATTCGTTACATTTCGCTCGATTGCTCTAAACAGGGCGAAGCGCGCATCAAGAAAGCCGTGCCGGGTTATTACTTATCGGTAGTCAAAGCGGGCTCCTCAACCGGCATCGTCGAAGATACCTGCGCTTATACCTACGATATCTATCTCGTCGGCCATAAGGCGTTGCCCGACGCCGTGGTTCGAAACGTTCTCCAAGCTATTTGGGTGAACGTGGAAAAATTACCGCAGTTTCATCCCGGCTTCGCGGAGTGGACAAGAGCACGTGCCGTCGATCCTGAAGTCACTATCCCCTATCATCCCGCCGCGATTCGCTACCTCAAAGACAGCGGTGTCTGGTCAGCAAAAATGGATGAAGCGCAGAAAAAGTTATTGGCGATGAATCCGTAGCAATAAGTTCGGCTGCACTGGAGTAATGAGTGTGGGAGTGATGCGTTCCAACGGGAGCCATTGTATGACTGATCTTAGGCCACTAATGCATCTCTTTGTGTCAGTCACCGCGGCCGTGATCATTCTTGCCACCTCAGGCTCTGGTCAAGCGCAGAAGCTCCCGGCTTCGACCACGATCGGCACCAACCCCGCGGGCACCGCTTTCTACGCCGTCAGTGCCGGACTGGCGAAAGTGATCAGCGGCGCCGGGCCGATGCAGTCGATCGTCCAACCTTACACCGGGAGCAGCACGTTCCTGCCCCTGCTTGACAGCGGCGAGCTCGACTTTGGCATCGTCAACGCGGTCGAAATGAACCTCGGCTACCAAGGGCCGGCAAAATTAAAAATCAGCGGCAAAAATCCCTTGCCGCACGTGCCGAACACAAGATTGATCATGCGTGGCTCACCGTTGCACGTAAGTCTGGTGGTCAGAAAAGATTCGCCGATAAAAACGGTCCAGGACATCAAGGGAAAGCGGGTGACCGGAGAATACCCGGCGAATATCGCGATCTGGTTCCATATTTTCACCGAGCTAGCCAATGCGGGGCTTACCTGGGACGATGTCAAAGTCGTGCCGGTTCCCGCCGTTAACGACGGCGTCGACGCGCTGATTCAGGGACGCGCCGATGTCAGCAATCACGCCATTGGCGTCGCCAAAATAAAAGAAGCCGATGCGGCTGTCGGTGTGCGTTTTCTGTCGCTGGACTGCTCAGCTCAAGGCGACGCGCGCGTGAGGAACGCGGTTCCGGGATATTATCTCATCACCCTCAAGGCAGGTTCATCCACTGGCATTGTCGGCGACACCTGTGTGCTGGCTTATGACATTTATATGGTCGGGCACAAAGGATTGTCCAACGAAGTCGTCGCGCATTCGCTGAAAGCGATCTGGGACAACATCGACAAGCTGGCGCCGCTCAATCCGCAATTCAACGACTGGACTCGCGAGCGCGCCGCATCGGCGGACATCACGATCCCGTATCATCCGGCAGCCGTGCAGTTCTTCAAGGAGAAAAATCTCTGGAACGCCAAGCTGGACGACACGCAGAAGCGCCTGCTGGCAATTAACCCGTAGCAGCTAATGTTCAGCGACAAGCAATCCAATCAGTCTAAGGATGTCCGTTTAAAAAACGACTTGAACGATTGGAACGGCTGGAACGTTTGGAACTGACCGATCTTTAAGATTATGAGCGATGAACTCGCCGCATCTCCCGGCCGTTTTCGCACGCTTGCGGGGGCGCCGGCAAAACTGCTGCGCGCTTTGTTGATCTCGAGCACGGTGCTGGGATCGTTGTGGGCGCTGGAAGTTCATAACTATTTCGAGATCACTTTTTTCAAGCAGCAGTATCTTGCGCTCTTTCTAGCGTTGTCGCTTTGCGCGGTTTTCCTCGCGGTCAAAACGTATCCGAAACAAGCTGGCGATCACGTGCCGTGGTACGATTGGTTTCTCGCCCTCGGCGGGATGGCGATTGGACTTTACGTCACTATACTATATCCAACGATCGCTTACCGGCTCGGCATACTCTCGCCTGACCGTTGGATCTTTGGGGGACTCGCGCTCATCTTGGTTATCGAAGCCACGCGCCGCGTTGCCGGCGGCACGCTCGCCTGGCTTGCCCTCGGCGTCATTCTGTACACGAAATTTGCCGAGTTTTTGCCGGGAATTTTCTACTCCAAGAGCGCCTCGTGGATGCGCATCGCGAGTTACCTCTATCTCGACTCTAATGCAATGTTGGGTTTGCCCATCGACGTCGCCGCCGGCGTCGTCGTCGCATTCATTCTATTCGGGCAAGCGCTTTACGCCGTCGGCGGCGATACGTTCTTAACCAGCCTCGCTCTCATCGCCACCGGACGCTATCGCGGCGGTCCGGCAAAAGTGTCCGTCGTTTCTTCGGCGCTTTTCGGCACGGTATCCGGCAGCGCCGTCGCCAACGTCGTGGTTGACGGCGCGATCACGATTCCGCTGATGAAACGCACTGGCTTTCCCGCCCACATGGCCGCGGCCATCGAAGCGGTGGCGTCCAACGGCGGACAGATCATGCCGCCGGTGATGGGTGCCGCGGCGTTTCTCATGGCGGAGTTTCTCGCCATCCCTTACGGCCAAGTGGCGCTCGCCGCTGCGATTCCCAATCCGCAAAGCGTGGCTTGGCGGGACTTCCCGCGGATCAGATTCCCAAGTTTCGCAAAATCATCAAATCGGGGTGGGTCTTTCTGATTCCGTTGTCGATTCTTGTCTACACGCTCATGATCGAAAATTGGGAAGCCGGCAAAGCGGGCATGGTCGCGGTGATCGTCGTCTTCGTCGTCGCCGCGCTGCAGAAAGAAACTCGCCCCTCTTTCCAGAAAATTGTCACCGCGCTGGAAGAAACCGGCAAAATTATACTCGACATCGCCGTCATCACAGCCCTCGCGGGGATCGTCATCGGTGCGCTTCACTTTTCCGGTTTCACTTTCAAGATCTCGCTTCTGCTCGTGACTCTCTCCGGCAACAATGTTTTCCTGCTGCTGATTATTACCGCGTTGGGATGTTTATTCTTAGGATTGCCGCTGCCGACGACGGTCGTGTACATCACGCTCGCGGTGCTCGCCGCGCCAGCCCTCGTGCAGCTAGGCATACCGCCGCTCGCCGCTCACCTGTTTCTATTCTACTTCGGCATGGTTTCTCTGATTACACCGCCCGACTGCCTGCCGGTTTATATCGCCGCGTCCATGGCCCAGGCCATTTTCTGGCAAACCGGCTGGACCGCCATGCGCCTCGGCATCGCGGCTTACATTGTCCCGTTTATCTTCGCGCTCCATCCACCGCTGATTCTGATGGGCACATTGAAAGAGATCCTGATCGCAGTAGTCACCGCTGTCGTTGGCGTGATTCTTCTCGGCGCCGGCTGCGCGGGTTATTTATTCCGCCCCTTGAGCTGGATTACACGCGGACTTCTCTGGCTAGCCGCGATCCTGCTGCTCCTGCCCTCGACGAGCAATGTTCTTCTCCTCGCCGACTTTGTCGGCTTCGCGCTGGGCGCCGCCGTCGTCGCGTGGGAATGGAGTCGGCGTGAGCACGTTCCCCGAGCTGTCACCGAATCCGGCACGATCATTCCGTAAACAAGTTTCCAAAGAAACCTCTTTCGACAATTCGACCGCGCGATGATGACGATCAGCCGATTCGTCGGCAGGTTCATTGATAATGCACTGACCAGTGCATTGTGATGAATGAGAGGAGCCGTGATTGACAAGTCGTCGAGTGACCCGGTAATTTCATAGTGTCATGGTTTTTAAATACCCCGATACATGGATCAGTATGCTGAATCGTCCGGCGGCTGCACCCCACAAATGGAGGAAACGATGGAGCCAATCAAAGATGCGAGCCATCTTTATGAGGTAGAGCGTCGCGCTCGTCATGCAGAGCGGCCGGGTTTCCGCATCAGCGAGCTTCAGATCTCGGCGACGCAAAAGGTGCCGTGGCATTTCCACAGCAATATTCAAGATACGTTCTACATCATCGAGGGACAGGTCAGGCTGTTCTTGCGCGAACCGAAGCGCAACCTTCCTCGTGCTTCAGGGCGTCGGCGAGTACGATTACGTCCCACTCGTGGAGCACGGCGGAGCCGGCGGAGCCGACGCTCCGTGATTCATCCAGCACCGTCGCGCCGGCCCAGGTGACCTGAAAGTCAAAAGGAAACTGGACTATCGAATTCGCGGCGCCGTTGATTTCTGCATCAACGGCGCCGATCCTATCTACTTCAGCCCGTAACCCGCCGCGACCTTATCCATATACCCGTTCTCGTCAAGCTTGCGGATGATCCGGGCGTCGATAAGATCCTCGACCTTGACGTTCGCGGCTTTGGGATTTTGCGTCGCCATGAGCCGGCGGATATTGCGTAGCCCTTCGAGCGAAGGAAACGGCTTGCGCTCGATGCTCGTCATGAGATCCTGATATCCTTCCTCGGCAACCTTGGGGTCGTCGATCTGGAGCCGGCGCATGATAGTTTTGACCACGACGTTTCTGTTCATAGGCGCAAGCGTAAACGCCAGGCTATCCACCAAGACCATAAGAATCCTTTCGGCGAGCTCCTGGCGTTTTTGCACAAAATCGGGCGCCACGACGACGGCCTGATTGACCATGGGAATATTGGCGGGCGTGAGATCGACAATAACCGAGAAACCTTTATTGATCAGCCGCCGCGCCAGCACACCATCGAGGACCGCGGCATCGACCCGGCCGGCCTCCAGCGCCTGGCCGATCAGCACCGAGTCACCGATCATCAGTATGTTGATATGGTCGCGTTTAACGTCGAGGCCAACATGCTCGAGACCCAGGATGGTGTGCATCCAGGTGGTGCCGCCCATGCTCTGGATGCCGAAGCGCTTGCCGCGTAATTGTTCGGCGGTCTTGAGACTCGGATTGGCGAGCATCGTATGCGTGAGCTTGCTGGAAATCGAGGAGAGAATTTTTAGGTACGGCCCCTGCGCCGCCGCGCCCAGCACCGACGTGCCGCCGGTGTAACCGACTTCAAGATCTCCGGAAATGAGACTGGCAACTAAGATCGGCGCGCCCTTGATCAAGACGATGCGGGCATCGATTCCCTGTTTGGCGAACAGCCCCTGCTCTTGCGCAATCAACAAAGGAATCGTGCGCGGGCTCATTGCCGCGACGCCGATGGTGATCTTGGTTTGCGCGAGGATCGAAGCGTCCTGGCAAACGATTGCCACTACGATGGCGAACCCAAACACCAGCCGAAATCTGCCGGGCATATTGAATCTCCTTCCGTTAAAGCTGCGAGAGCGCTAAAAATCAGACTGACATTGGAACAATTAAGACCACTACATACGAAAAAGCACGCCACACCGTCAAATTGGTTAGGAATGCTTAATTATTCGACGAGCTTGACATTAGCTTTCCTGCACTTAGACTGGCAGTTGAATGAAGGAGGCAACCCTCATGGCGATTTCGAAGCTCAGAATCATTCTTTTGGCGGTCAGCGTTTTTGCCGTTCTCGGCCTCTCGCAGATTGTTCTGGAGAGTCACGCCGACGCCCGTGCCGGCGGTGGGAGCTCGGGCGGTTTTCGCGGTTCCCGAAGTTACCAGTCACCAACCCGGCCTGCACAGCCGTCTCAACCTCGAAGAGAAGCCACTCCACCACCGCAGCAGCCCGCCCCGCTCGCGCCGCAGCCCGGCGGTTTCATGCGCGGTTTGGGAACGGCAATATTAGGCGGATTCCTCGGCTCGATGCTTTTCTCAGGGATCGCGAATGCCGGTGGTCTCGGGGGACTTGGCGGCAGCGGATTCGGCATGATGGAGGTTCTATTGCTCGGCGGTTTGGGGTATTTCCTCTATCGCAAGTTTCGCAGTCCGGCCGCCGCGTCCGGATTCGGCGCAATGCAATATCAGAATAGCCAGCCGTACACGCAGTATACTCCGGCGAGCGTACCGGTCCAAGAAACGCCGGTGGCAAACGACCCGGTCGACTATCGATCATTGACAATGATGGATCGAAGCTTCGATCCCGATCGCTTCCTCAAAACGGCGCAGGACCTCTTCTTCAAAGTTCAAGGCGCGTGGAACAAGCAAGATACCGCAGCTCTGAGTTCCCTCTGCGGTTCTGAATTAATGCAGACATGGCAAGAGGAATTAGCTAATCTTCGCAATCGGGGACAGAAAAACCTGATGGAGAATATCGCGCTTCGCGAGAGTGAAATTACCGAGGCCTGGACGGAAGGCGGCGCAGATTTCATCACCGTCCGTCTTCATGCCAACCTGCTCGATTATATCGCGGACGCAAAGACCGGCGCGGTCATCAGCGGCAACAACTCGGACCCGATTGAGTTCGAAGAGTACTGGACGTTCACGCGTCCGGTCGGCCCCAACGCTTGGAAGTTGTCTGCGGTACAACAAGCGTAGTTTTCCAATCAATAGTTATCTTGCGGCGCGTCGGCTTTCACAATTCCGCCGATGCGCCGCAATCGATTCCTTCCTCAGACCCATAAAACTTCACATATTGGTAGACACAAAACGCGTGCGCCACCTGCGGGTAACGGGCTGCATTCCCGTAGATCCAGTCAACGAATTTGAAAGATCTCCTTCCACATTTTTTCATACCTTGGAAATTCCTTAACGTCGTCGATGGTCAGCATGTGGGCTGTTGCCGGGCGGATTTTTTCCAAGGGTTCCACTTTGGGATGGGCGGGGGTCTCACCAGCTTGAGCATAGACCTTTTGCCCCTCTTCGCTGACGGCCCAACGAACCCAGAGCAAAGCGGCGTTGGGATGCGGCGCGCCCTTTAGCACGCCCGCAGAGCCGCCGATTTCACCGACTCCTTCGGTCAGCAGCGATTGAATCGGCGCGCCTTGCTTCATCCGTGGGGGGAAATGGTGCGCGTAGCAAGTAAAACAAACGGGGCGCTGGCCGGCCACGAGAAACTCGGCCAACTGAGAATGTCCCCTGTGAAACTCGACCTGAGTGGCTGCGATCTTCTTGAACAAATCGACCGCTTTTTCATCGCTGTGGAATTTGCGCTTGGCGAATCCGACCAGTATTTGAAAATCGCGCGGCTCGCCCATTATGCCATCCTTCCATTTGGCATTCCCTAGCTCCTCGTAACTCTTTGGCTCCTCGCCTTTTTTGACCAGATTGGTGTTCCAACCGGCAATGTAATATTGCGTATCGGTGGCGACCCAAAGGTCGCCTTTCAGCTGGGCCGAATAGGGCGCCGCCTCGGGCACTTCTACGGGCGCGAGAATTTTCATCTCAAGGATCTGAGGCAAATACGTCAGTGCTCCGCTCATGGCATCGGCAATTATCCGTCCTCCCCTCTGCTCGGCCAGGATTCGCGTGATCAGAACATCGGTCGTGCCGTCGATATGGTCGAGCGTGACGCCGGGAAATCGCTTCATGAAAGCGGCCGGAATCACCGTCATCGCTCGGGGAGAAAGCGGCGCATAGAGCGTGACCTTTCCTTCTTTCTTGGCTTTCTCATAAAGCTGGTCGAGCGAGTCCGCAGCCGACGAAACGCTGCCGGCAAAAGTCTCGCAAAATACCAGAGCGAAGGACAAAACCCAAAGAACGATTACGACTCGGATCGAGTTCGACAAAGATTGCTGACGACTCATTTCATTTCTCCTTTCATTGTTCCCAAAGCCTCTTTTATGGAAGTCATGTCCGCAGCAGCAAAACCTGAATACTAAAATAGATAGGTGCTCGCCACAGACGGCAGCATCGCCGGTATACCACCAGCGGCAGCAATGCTTATGCCACGGCGTCTGTGCTCACATTCACGTTAATTCAGCGGTGCAAATTTAGCTCACGCTGCTGATGCTCATTTGTTGCCCATGCGATGCTTAAACTACAGGCGGAGATTGCTCCTTTGTGGAAGCGAGTCCTATTGAGCTTCCTTTCCCAGCGTACGAAGTAATACCGGGGAATTCTGAATTTGTCGACTCGAAAAGTCGACTCTTATTGCCGTCAT
>VBKX01000363.1 GCA_005879435.1 Deltaproteobacteria bacterium | reverse complement strand
ATGCCGTGCCGTGCTGTTGACATCGTAGACCTTATAAGTCTAAAGTTTTTAAGAGAGGATTTTTGTGGAAAATTTGACTGAAGAACGAATTCTCGACGCATTGCGTAAAGTTCAAGATCCCGAGCTTCATCGCGACATCGTCAGCCTTGGCATGGTGAAGAACCTAGCAGTAGCGAACCGCGACGTAAGCTTCACCGTGGAACTCACAACGCCGGCTTGTCCCTTGCGTGAAACGATCGACGCCGATTGTAAGAAGGCTTTGAGCCAAATCGGCGGAATCGATTCGGTGCAAATAAACTTTGGCGCCCAAGTGCGCGGCAGCAAGGCGGGCGCGGGGCAAACAGATTTACTGCCGACCGTGAAGAATGTCGTGCTGGTGGCTGCGGGGAAAGGCGGCGTAGGAAAATCGACGGTGGCGGCGAATTTGGCGGTGGCGTTAAAGATGCACGGCGCCGCGACGGGATTGCTCGATGCCGATATTTACGGCCCGTCGGTGCCGATCATCATGGGAGTCAAAGGTGAGCCGAAGCAGATCGACGTCGACGGCAGTCGTAAAATCGAACCGACCATGGCCCATGGCTTGCCGGTCATGTCGATCGGCTTTTTCCTCGACCCGGATCAGGCCTTGATCTGGCGCGGTCCGATGCTCGGTAAGGCATTGCATCAATTGATGGCGGACGTGCATTGGGGTGATTTGGATTATCTCGTCGTCGACATGCCGCCGGGAACCGGCGATGTGCAAATCACTTTTTCGCAGCAGCTCAAAGTGAGCGGCGCTTTGTTGGTCGCGACGCCGCAGGAAGTAGCGCTCGCGGATGTGGTGCGCGCCAAATCGATGTTCGATAAAGTGATGATTCCCATCGTCGGCATCGTCGAGAACATGAGCTACTTTGTTTGCGACGGTTGCGGCAAGAAGCACGAGATATTTTCCCGCGGTGGCGCACAACGCGTAGCGGAGCGGTTCAAAATCCCCTATCTCGGCGAAATTCCCATCACACCATCGCTGCGTGAAGGCGGCGATAAAGGCGTGCCGAGTTTGATTCAGGATCCAAAGAGTGAAGTCAGTCAAAGTTTTTTGGCGATCGCGGCAAAGTTGGCTGGACAGCTGTCCATCGTCTCGGAACAGGCAAAGAAAACCCAAGGGCTCAAGATTGTGTCGAGCTAGGCAGGCAAGACGCCTAGCCGCGTTCCTAAGGAGCAAATCTCATGGTGACAAAAGAACAGGTCTACGAAGCGTTGCAAGAGTGTTACGATCCGGAAATTCCGGTCAACATCGTCGATCTAGGTCTCATCTACGACGTCGAAATCAATAACGATAACGTCGCAGTGAAAATGACGTTGACGGCGCCGGGCTGCGGCATGGGCACGATGATCGCCGCGGATGCAAAGCAGAAAATTATGGCGCTCGAAGGCGTCGGCGAAGCCACCGTCGATCTCGTCTGGGATCCACCCTGGAACCCGAGCATGATTCGCGAAGAGGCCAAACAGCGCCTCGGCATCGTTTAAGCGCGCAGCCGTCGAATCAAAGCATTCCGCAGTAAAAAGAAGTTACTCCAGCGGATCATCGTCGGTCCCGGTCTTCGATATAATGAACGACAAACCCAGGATGCGCCCGGTTGAAGCATTTCCAGTTCAACAAGACGGCAAGACATCGGTTTACCTGAAAGACCCTTTGAATTTCGCCACACCGCTGGGAATCTCGCCGGCGGGATATTTCGTCCTAGCACACTTCGACGGCCAGCATTCCTTCACGGACGTTCAAGAAGCCTATTGCAAGCAGTTTGGCTCACTGCTGATGAGCGACGACTTGAAAAGCTTCATCGACATGCTCGATCAGCATTATTATCTGGATAGCGAACGGTTCCGCGAGTACAAAAGCGCGGTGGTGCTGGAATTTCGTAACCAAACGACGCGCGCGCCGGCGCACGTCGGCGTGTACAAAGCCGATCCCGAAGAATTAAAAACTCAACTCGAAGGATTTTTTAGCGCCCCGAGCGGTCCGGGATTGCTCAATGGCCAAGTCGCCGCGGCGACGCCGCGGGCGATCGTCGCGCCGCATATCGATTTTCATCGCGGCGGCCCCGCCTACGCGTGGGCTTACAAACCGTTGGCTGAAAGCGATGGCGCGGATCTTTACGTTCTACTCGGCACCTCGCATTACAGCGGGCAGACGCCGTACATTTTGACGCTTAAGGATTTTGCAACTCCGCTCGGCCTCGTCGAAACGGATCGCGATTTCGTCCAGCGCCTGCAGGCGAAATGCGCCGAGGATTGTTTTACCGATGAGTATCTGCATCGCGGCGAGCACTCGCTTGAATTTCAGGTGGTTTTCCTAAAATACATCGCGCAGCAGCGCGCCGCTTTAACCGGCCGGCCGGAGAAGCCGTTTAAGATCGTGCCTATTCTGGTATCGTCGTTTCATTCTGCGGTCGTCAACCAGACGCTTCCTGAAAAAGATTCGGCGGTGGGAACCTTTTTGCGGACGCTGCGTGATTTGGCGGCATTGGAGAGTCGGCAAGTTTGTTTTGTTGCCGGGGTCGATCTTGCGCACGTCGGCAGACAATTCGGTGATCGCGAGCCGATCACGGATGATTTTCTCAAGTGGGTTGAAAGCGAAGATCAGGAACTCGTCAACCGGTTGGTGGCGTTGGACGCGCCCGGTTTTCTCAACGCGGTCGCTAAAGATCAGGATAAGCGCCGAATCTGCGGCTTCTCACCGCTGTATTCGTTGATTCACATGCTCGACGGCGCGCAGGGTAAACATCTCAAGTACAGCCAGGCCTTCACACCCGAAACCGGCTCGGCAGTGACGTTTACGAGCATGATTTTCGAGTAACAGGTCGCTGAAAATACGGTCTGTGCTTTTGCAGTCTCTCGTTTT
>VBKX01000354.1 GCA_005879435.1 Deltaproteobacteria bacterium | reverse complement strand
CTGCCAGATCAGCACCTTGCGGATGATCAGACGGCGATCGGCCTTGAACGCGCGCGCCATGTCGAGGAGATCCTTGTCGAGCGCCTTGGTTCCGGCGAGCATGTTTACAGTGACAAAAGGCGTAACCGTCATGATGACGGCGAAAAGCCCGCCGGCCTCGCTGTAGCCGAACCACATGACGCAGAGAAACACCGCCAGCAGAGTCGGGATCGTCAACGCGATTGGAATCAAGTAGCCGAAGGCCAATTCCACTTTGCGTCGCAGTCCCATGAGCAAGCCGAGGGCAACGCCGAGCACCATTGCGATGCTGAAAGTGAATAGTATTCGCGCCAGCGTGACGGCGATGTGAAACTCGGCGGTTTTGTCCTCCGGCCCGGCAGTCGTAAAATTACTCACGATGGTTTTGCCGACCGCCACCGGGCCGGGCAAAATCTCCGGCGGGCTCAAGAGCGATCCGGCCCACCAAATGCCGACGAAGGAGAGAATCGACAGGCAACGCAGCGCGATCTGTTTGTTCATCGGTGATCCTGTTCCAGAACCGCGAAGAATTCCTTGACCAGATTTTTTTCCAGATCGAAGAGTCTTGGATCCTCCGGCTCGCGCGGCCGCGGAATCTCGACGCGCAAGTGCTTGAAGATGCGCGCCGGCTTGACGCTCATCATGTAGACCTCTTCCGAGAGATACACCGCTTCGCGCAGGGAATGGGTCACGAACAGAATCGTCGGTCGGGCGCGCTCCAGGATATGCATCAGATCGACGCGCATCTTGCGCGCCGTGATCTCGTCGAGATGGCTGAACGGCTCGTCCATCAACAGGATGTCGGGCTCGATGGCGAACGCGCGCGCGATCGCCACCCTTTGCTGCATGCCGCCGGAAAGCTTGAGCGGGAAGTTGCGCTCCTGGCCGGCGAGTCCGACCATGTCCAGATATTTTTTCACCCGCTCGTCCCAGCAGCCGCGCTCGATATTTTGCGCCTCGAGGCCGAACTTTACGTTGTCTTCAACCGTGAGCCAATTGAGCAATCGCGGGCTCTGAAAAACGTAGCCGATGCGCGCGTTCGAGCCCGTTCCATCTTGCGGCACGATGCGCACCTGCCCCGCGTCATGCGATTCGATCCCGGCGATAATGTTGAGCAGCGTGCTCTTGCCGCAACCGGATGGACCGACGATGCTGGCGAAATTGCCGCGCGCGATCTCGAGACTCAAAGACTCAATAACGGCAAATTCGCCGAGCCCGTTGGGGCTTGGAAACATTTTTCTCAGACCGTCGATCACCACCGCTTGAGGCGACATAGCCTTCACGCTGCCGTTATCTGTCTCCAGGAAAAAACCCGGTTTTCCCAAGGCCGCAAAACGAGAGCGTCGAACAACACCATCAGCACCATGAAACTCGCGCCCCAAGCGAGCATCATGTCGGCGCGGGTTCCTTGAAACCAATACATCAGTTCTTTACCGACGCCGCGGCCCGCGCCGAAGGCCTCGCTCACCAACGCGATTTTCCACGACAGCGCAAAGCTGATGCGCAGCGAGGAAAAAAGATAAGGCATCAGTTGCGGTATCAGGACTTTGCGCAACAGCAGCGATCGCTTGGCGCGGAAAACCGCCGCCATGTCGGTGAGCTCTTTGTCCATCGCCTTCGTGCCTTCCCAAACATTCATAGTGACGTACGGAAAGACGATCAAGACCACGGTAAAGATCGGCGCGATCTCGGAGATGCCGAACCAGAGCACCGAGAGGAACGCCCAGGAGATCGACGGAAAGGTCAGCAGCACCATGATCCAGCTGTCCAAGAAACTTCCCGCCGAGCGGCGCAGCCCCATGACCAGGCCGATGGCCGCGCCGATGAGCATGGATAGCATCAAGCCGGCGAGAACTCGTTCGAGTGTTTTGCCGATGATCGGATACGCCGACGGATTGCTGAAGATCGACCAGATGCGGACCAAAAGCTCGAGCGGCGAGGGCAAAAAGGTCGGTAAGAAAAACAGCGACACCGCCTTCCACACCAAGAGAAGACCGACCGCCGTTAGGAGGCCAGGTAACAGGTCTGGCCTGATTAATTTCACCGGGGCCGCTTTCGTTAGCGCAAGACCAATGTGTATTTGTCTTTGGCGGGCACGGCCTTGATGATGCCCGCTTGTTTGGCCAGGTCGAGAAACTTCCACTGCGCATCGATGATTTTGGGATCCCACTTGTCGAGAAAGATGCCGCCCCCCTGGAGCATCTTTTTGAGCGTTGCCGCTTCGGCGGCATTCTGCACGCCGGCGAGCTTGCCGTACTTTTCCACGGCTTTGTCCGAGTTCTGGCGCAGCCACTGCCACGACTCGTGCAGCGCGTCGACGAGGTTCTTGGCGCGCTGGCGGTCCTCGTCGATCCAATCTTTCCAGGCGATGGTCGGCGCCGACCAGACCAACGGCGCGCCGGTCTTTTCCTTCCAGTACTCGTCGGGACTGAAAAGTAAACGATACTTGTCCGGCTGCGACGCGGCGGCGATCGACAGCGAGCTCAAGTTGAACATCGCGTCCACTTCGCCCTTATCCAAGAGCGCCATCAGAGCGGGACCGGCGATCTCGATCGTCTGCGTATCCCTGTTGAGGTCGAGTTTGAAGCCGTCGATGGCGAGCGCCTCGAGCGTTCGGGTGGCGCCCGCGCCTCTCGACCACACGCCGAATCTCTTGCCTTTAAGGTCGCCGAATTTCTTTAACGGCGAATCCTTGCGTACCCAAATATCCTGCATTGAGTCCGGCATAGGTGCCGACGAGCACCTGGCGGGTTGGCAGTCCGGCCATAAAACCCCCGAAAGGACGCGCATCCACATCGACTTCGATGCCGTGCTTGCGAAAAATACCGGCGTCGCGCGCTCCATAATAACTCAGCACGAACGTGCTGCCTCTGGGGATGACCATTTTGACGGTCTTCAGATCCGACGCCGCGTGGGCGGCGGCGACAAATCCAGCCAGGAAAAAAACCAGCGCGCCGAGCCGGCTGACGAGTTTCATTTTTCTGCTCCTTTCGTTCCGCCCGGAAATCACAACGATGCGCGCTTCATTCAACGACCATGTCTGAACTGCGCTCGCGTACCTGCGATCGACTGTAAATTTTCCTCCGCCCTCAAGGATCGGACCGCGGCACCGTAGCACGGATCGCAGACGAAGCGAATGGCCGGTACAACTGATCGGCAGCCAGCCTATAAATCCGCGGCGCTGCGGTCAAGGGGAATGTTTTTCAAGCGTTATGCGCCGAATCATAATACCAGGGAAAAAGCGCGCGTGCCGTTCAACCTGGACGATTGCGGCGAGGCGATTCGCGCGTTCTAGCAGACAAGGAGCTGGAATTTTGCCGCGACGCCCCTGAGAAAAGAGTTATTGAAGATTTTCCGTCGGAACGGAGCGGCGGCGGGACCGATCGATACGCCGCGCACGCCGGCTTTCTCAATCGCGCGCGCGACGAATCCTGACGCTTTCACGTCTTCGATGAAATCGCGCAGGTACTTTGCGCCTTCCTCGCGGCCTTTCTGAATACCAAGCGCTTGTTGAATCGCCATGAACCGGTCATCGAACACGCGCGATCCGGGAAGCCGCGCGGAGTTTGCCACGAGATGTTGCCGCACGCCGGCGAGCACATCGACCTTGCCGCCATTGAGCAGCTCGAACGCTGCGTCCGGACTCGGCGCGTGCACCAGTTCGGCATGCTGGATACTGCGGCTCAAAAATAAATCGTAAGCGCTCTTGGCTGACACGCCGATGCGCACGCCATCGCAATCGACGTCTTCGAGAGTGTCAAACCGCGAACCCGCAGGAATCAGATAGGTCCCCTCGATCTCGACGTAAGGAGGGGTGAAATCAACCTCGTCGGCGCGGCCCGGGTCGATCGCGAGAAACGCGATATCCCAGGCACCCGTTTTCACCGCCTCGAACATCTTTCCTGCCGATTCGAAGCCAATCAGCTCGACGGGCACGTCTGCACGCCGAGCAAGCTCGCGCGCCAGATCGACGGCCACGCCATGGAGATCTCCACTCGTTGAGTCTTTTTTAGCCAGCACGGGGTTGCCATAGTTGATGCCGACGCGTAGCTTGCCGGTCGGCGCGAGATCCATACGCAAAGAATTTGTGGTCATGAGATGCCCTCGCTCGGAGTTTTCTCCATGACAGTATCGACGCGCGCTGAGCGGGTCAAGCTGTGCTAACCGCAGAGTTGCGGAAGATCGCATGGGCGCCCATTTAACCGAGCCACAAGACGCGTTAGTCTTGATTCCAACACGTCCCGTTGCATATTAATTGCGGTTACACGAAGGAGGTGCTCGCGCGGTGTCGACGTGGCAGAGATACATCCTGTTTCAGATTCCAGGTTGGATCATCACTGGACTGATCATCATTAGTCTGTGGAATTGGCGATACCTGCCGGGCTGGATCGCCGTTTTAGGTTTCATCGGATGGGTATTTAAAGACTTGCTGATGTATCCGCTCCTTCGGCTTGCCTACGAGAACGTCAAACCTGGTTCGCAAGCCCTCGTCGGCGCGCGCGGCGTGGCGCAAGATCGTCTGAACCCCCGTGGCTACGTGCGAGTCCGAGGCGAGCTTTGGAATGCTATCGCGAATCCCATCGATCAGGTGATTATTCCCGGAACTGAAGTGGAGATCGTGAGCGCCGAGGGGATGCAAGTCATCGTGACCACGCCCAAACAGCGGGGAAATTAAATGTCACTTGCGTGCGACCTTCCAATTCGTCCTGGGAGCGGTTGAATTGTCTTGGTATTTCGCAGTCGCCTACGTCGGGATTACAGCGAGCGTTTGCGCGCCGCCTGCATCGAGTGTTTACTGATACGTATTGCTTCGATAGTTTTACGTCTCGCGGGATTACTCGCGCTGATCCTTGGCGCGCTCTTCTGGATCGGCGTCGCTTTGAATCTCGTATCTATGCACATGCTGCTTGGGCTTCTGGCGGTCGGTGCGCTTTGGGTTATCGGTGTCGCGCAGGCATTTTCCAAAGGCGGCAGCTGGACCATCGCCGCCTGCGCTCTGGTCATCGGCGCCATTACAGCCGTCCTCGGCATGATGCAGGCGTCTCTAATGGTCGGTGCGTCTCATTGGGTCATCCAGTTCATGCATCTCGTGCTCGGTATCCTCACAATTGGCGTTGGCCATATGGGCGCGGCACGCTACCGCAAAGGCTTGTCCTGATAATGACTAATCATTTGAAACGTCAGAGGTCGGTTCGGCGGAGTTCGGTCTCTGGGCGTGCGGCGTACAACCGCGGAAAGTGAATCGATATTGGAACGGGAAAAATTAGCGAATGGATCTTTTCGCGTGGATTCGTATCATCTATTTCTCGTCGAGCTGCAGATTGCTGAGCCGCCGTTTCATCATTCCGTTGATCGCGGTTTCTAATTCTCTATGG
>VBKX01000359.1 GCA_005879435.1 Deltaproteobacteria bacterium | reverse complement strand
GGCGTGATGTCGAAATTTTTTCGCTTGGCTTCCGCCAAGAGCTCGGGATCTTTCATGGTCTTGAGAAATGCGTCGCGCAAAATTCTCATGCGATCCGCAGGTATTCCCGGTGGCGCGACTATCGGACGGCCGAAATCGGTCGCGGCGAGCACCATGGGTACCAGGCGCCGCTCTGATTCAGGGGTTTTATGCTCGTCCATCAGCTCGCGCAGGGTCGGCACGTCAGCCAAGCGCGGATCGCGGGTCTGGCCGGTTTGCATCAGGATGCGCGCAAAGTTTTTTTTGCGCCAAGTGTGATACGGCTCGCGGGAATGATAGGCCTGAATCGTAAAGGCACGGCAATGAATTTCGCCGCGCTCGACCGCGAGATCGATCTCACCGCCGCCCTGGTATCCCGCAACAATGGTAAATTTCGTTCCCAACGTTTCTTCGAGCAGCTTCGGCATGTAACTGCCTGAAGTTCCCGTTCCCGTCGAGCCGCATTTGGGCGGTTCCTTGGCTTTGCGCACGTCGGCCAAAGTTTTGTAAGGCAGATCGGCGCGCATATAGAGAAGGTAGTCGGATTTGTCCGAGCTGCCGATCCAACCGAACTTTGCCCAGTCGTATCGCACTTCTTTTTGCTTCATGAGCTGGTTGAAATAGATCGACGGCTGAATCGTGCCGATGGTCAGGCCGTCAGGCTTGGAAACATTGTAGAGATAATTTGCGCCGATGATCGAGCCCGCGCCGGTCATGTTTTGCACGATGAAATTCGGGTTACCCGGGATATGCTTACCCATAAACTGGGCCATCAGCCGCGCGTAAAGATCATAGGCGCTGCCGGCGCTGGCGGCCGCGATGACGGTGATGGTTTTGCCCTGATAAAAAGGAGTCTGCGCCCAGGCGGTGGGAGTCAGCAAAAACAGCGGCAAGAGCCAAAAAAATCTTTTCAACGAGAAACCTCCGAAACAGCTTTCCAAAAGCTTCATATCGCTTAACACTCCGCTAAATAGCGTGTCAATTGTCGACGATGGTCGTATTTTTCGAAGAGTGATCGTGAGCGAAATTCGATTAGGTCATGTTGCCATCTCGCAACATTGACAGCACCGGCAAACGGGCGTTATAGGACAGAGTGAATTCACGTCGATAAATTACTCGTAGGACTGGGGGAAAGAAAGATTATGATTGCCGGTCACGCAGTGGCTCAATGTCTCCGCAACGAGGGTGTACGGCATGTCTTCTGCGTGCCGGGTGAAAGTTATGTCGCGGTTCTGGACGGACTCTACAGCACGCCGGAAATTCGCCTGATTACCAATCGCCAGGAAGGCGGCGCCTGTTTTATGGCGGAAGGCTACGCCAAGGCGACGCGCATGCCGGGTGTCTGTCTCGTTACCCGCGGTCCGGGCGCGACCAACGCAAGTATCGCCGTGCACAGCGCAAAATACGATTCGGTGCCGCTGCTACACGCATTTTTTCGGCACCATCGCCAAATGGGTCATCGAGATTAACGACGCCCGGCAAGTTCCGCGCATCATGGCGCGGGCGTTTCACATCGCGCGCAGCGGCCGGCCGGGGCCGGTCGTGGTGTCGTTGCCGCGCGATATGCTCGAAGAAGACGCGAAGATTTCCATGATCGATCCGTATCCGATGGTACGATCGGATCCCGATCCTAGATCGATCGAGCAGATCGTCGACCGGATTAACGCGGCGAAAAAGCCAGTGCTGATCGCCGGCTCGGGAACGCAATATTCCAACGCGCGCCAGGAGTTGATCGATTTCTCCGAAAAATTTCAGGTTCCCGTACTCACTTCTTACAAACGTCAGGATGCTTTTCCCAACAACCATCCGAACTATATCGGCAACCTGGCGAACGCCAACAAACACGCCCGCAATCTAGTCGCGGACGAAGCGGATCTCGTCGTCGTTATCGGCAGTCGCCTGAACCAGCAAACTACCGCCAGTTTTGCGATTCCCAAACCCGGACAACCGTTCATTCAAATTTATCCAGACGAAGAAGCAATCGGCCAGAACTTACGCCCCGATGTCGGCATCGTTGCCGACGCCAAAACGGCGCTGGCCGCCGCGCTCAAATTTCAAGGTCCGAGACCGAACGAGAGCCGCGCGGGTTGGGTCGCGGAACATCATGCCGCGCAAAAACGCTACGCCACTCCATCCGAGCGTCCGACGCGCCGCGTGTCGATGGAGCGCGTGATGGCGGACCTCAAGGCTGCGTTGCCGCCGGACGCGATCACGACGACGGACGCGGGCAGCTTCGGCCAGTGGCACCAGCGCTATTTAGAATTCGATTACGCGGATTCCTATATTTCACCGAGTCTGGGATGCATGGGTCCCGGCGTGCCATCTGCGGTGGCGGCAAAGCTGGCGCATCCAGGGAGAATGGTCGTGTCTCACTGCGGCGATGGTGGATTTCTCATGACAGGGCAAGAAATGGCGACGGCAAAACAGTTCGGCGCCGACATCATTACCATCGTCTACAACAAC
Source organism: Deltaproteobacteria bacterium (assembly GCA_005879435.1). Lineage (GTDB taxonomy): Bacteria > Desulfobacterota > Binatia > UBA9968 > UBA9968 > DP-20. The sequence continues at coordinate 72 of VBKX01000359.1, read as the reverse complement.
GAAGGATACAACTCGATCCGCATGCACCAGGTAGCGCAATACCCCGGACGCCCCTCCGGCAACGACTTGATG
>VBKX01000358.1 GCA_005879435.1 Deltaproteobacteria bacterium | reverse complement strand
GTCACCGACTTTAACGCCGCAGGTTTGCTGGGCGTTTCCTTTGTAAGCGGCGATTTCCAACATGCCCCAGCTGTTCACCAGGGCAACGAGCTCGTTGGGTTTCACCGCGTCATAGCTCGGCGCCAAACCGAGGATCACGCTCGACCCGACGGCGACAGTCAATTTATCGCGCGACTGTCCTGTCAAATCACGCTCATCGATGTTTGTAAACAGGTTACCGTAGCCGTCAATGTACACGACCTCGCCTTCCCATCGGTTGTGTGTTTGCGTGACTTTTGGGACCCTAAGCTTAGTAAACGACGCCAGTTGTTCGCCAAAGGCAGCCGGCGCAACGCCTAAAGAAAGGTGCGCCGCCGCGGGCGCGAAGATATCCCGTCCGTGAAAACTCGCACTGGTCGGCTTGAGCTGATAATCCGGATTGTTCAATTGGAAGATTTGCATCGATTCCGCCCCGGCTGCAGCCAAGCTGAGCACGCCATTGTCAGGGCCGATGAAAAAGTTCCCAGCCGATTCGATGAGCAGCGGGCGGCGTGCGCCGCCGACCCCGGGATCGACCACGACAACGTGAATGGAGCCGCGCGGAAAGTACGCTATCGAATGGCGCAGAGTCAGTGCCGCAGCCATAACATCCTGCGGCGGAATGCCGTGGGTTAAATCAATCACCTGCGTATCTGAATTGATCCCGGCAATAACGCCTTTCATGATCCCGACGAAGGGATCGCGATGACCAAAATCTGTGGTGAGCGTGATTAGCATGGGACCGCCGTCAAGGCAGGGATAATCTAAGCAGAAAAGGTTTTGCGCGTAAAGAATGCTGGGCGACATGTATCCATGTCGCCCTTTCCACCGCCGACCGGAAGGGCTATAAGAAGTGTGTTTCCCGGCCAGTTCTGCTTCTAAGGAGCTTTCTAATTCACGTCTTACAACCATTACGCCATAAAAACTACGCACTTTTTGGCAGCAGCGATTTTGTCGCTTCCATCGGCCAGTTCGTCAGAGAGATCGCGCTCTATTGGTTGGCGTACGAGATTACCGGCTCCGCCATGGCGCTCGGAATCCTCGCGCTCTGCGAAGCGACGCCGCGCCTTGTGCTAAGCGTCCTTGGCGGTGTCATCGTCGATCGCTATGACCGACTACGTCTTCTTACGGTGATTCAATTCCTGTGCGCGGTGCCGGTTTTTGCGATGGTTTATCGATCATTCGCAGCATGAACCCGACGGCGGGCCAATCGTTGTTGCACGACTTGGTGCCCCAAGACGAGCTGATGAATACGGTCGCGCTGTATTCGTTGGGGTTCAATTTCGCGCGCATCGTTGGTCCATCCCTTGGCGGTGTTCTGGTTCTCTGGATTGGCGTGGGCGGCTGCTTAATTTTTTACGGGGTGACGCTGCTGATTTCAGGATTTGAGTTACTGCCTATCCGGCTTTCGGTAGAAACCAGGGTAAGATCGTCGTCAGACTGGGTTCACGAGATTAAAGAAGGGCTGGATTTCATCCGTCATTCTCCGCTGGTACTCTCTAGTACGCTGGCGGCCTATGCTCTGAGTATCTTCGTCGGCACCTACCAGCGCTTTTTGCCGATCTTTGCCAAGGATATTCTAAAAACCGGACCGGAAGGTTTGGGGGCGCTCATGGCAGCCTCCGGTGTCGGTGCCGTTCTCTCCCTGGTGTTTTTGGACGCAGTGGGGCGGCGCTGGCGACGCGAGGCGCTGCTCTGGTTCAGTTCTAAAGCGACTCCGTTGCTCCTCATTCTTTTTTGCCTGTCGCGCAGTTTGTGGTTATCGGTCGCACTGATGGGATTACTGGGCGCGGCGCAGATCCTTTTTCGCACGGTGAGCCGATTGATTATACAAGTGGAAGCGCCGCGCGAATTAATCGGGCGGGTGATAAGTGTCTTTTTGATGGATCAAGGCCTGCGCTCAGTCGGATCGATGATCATGGGGGTCTTCGCGACGATCTTCGGCGCCGCGTTGGGACTTTCCCTATGCTCGGTCATCTCGATGGGGTTCACCACATTAACCTTTTATCGGTTAATCGGTAAACCGAGGGAAGCAAGCTTGAAAGTTATGAGTGACCCCGAATCAAATCGTTAGCGAACGTTATAATTCCTCTAATATCCCCGCGAACAGCAACGGCACCATGATTTCCATGTGGCCAGTCAGATTATAGCCTTTGCCGCTTTCGAGCGTCGGGCGATTGACGACGTTAGTGAGCGGGCGGTAGTGCTGGAGAAAATCGAGATTCACCGTGGTGAGATTCTGCACCGGATTTCCCAAATTGCGGGCTAGACTCACGGCCTTCAAAAACACTTCGGGCAGGACAACGGCTGAGCCGACGTTCAAGTAAACCCCGCCGCCGAGCGTCGCCACCACCGAAGTGAGCGTGCGAAAGTCGCGCAGGCTGCAATCGCCGAGCGCTTTGCCGTCGACCTTCGGGTGCATGTGAATAATATCCGTGCCGATCGCGATGTGGCACGTTACCGGAATTCCTAATCGCGCGGCTGTGGCGAGAATGCTGAGTTTACGGTGCGGCAACCGTGCTTTGAGTATCTCTTGTCCGACCGCGGCGCCGACGCCGAGATGATTCTTCGAGCCTTCGCTGATCGCTTGATTGATGAACGCACCGGTTTCTTCGCCCATGCCGAAGCTGCCGTCTTTCAACGCCGCGGCGACGTCTTCGGAAGTCTCGCCCATGTAGGCAAGTTCGAAATCGTGAATCACACCGGCGCCATTGAACGCCAAGGCATCAATGATCCCGCGCTCCATGAAATCAATGATCAGCGGGCTCAGCCCGACTTTGATCGGATGGGCGCCCATGCCCAACAAAACGGTTCTGTTCTTGCGGTGACACTCGGCAATCTTGCCGGCGATCGTTCTGAGATTCTGGGCGGCGAGAATGTCCGGTAAGCCGCGTATGAACGAGCTGAGGCTGGCCCCTTTCTTGAGTTTCTTGCCGAGCAGCGAAGTTTGAACTTTGCTGAATCGCTTGGTGACCGAATAGGTGCGGACTTTGGCGAAATCGAGAGGTTTAAATTGTTTGTGCGCCATGCTGCGAGTCGACGTGGCTATATGCCGGGGAAAAGCTTTTGGTCGACGATGTCGCAAATCACATGGCCGACAAGAATATGCGTTTCCTGGATGCGTGGACTGTTCTTGCCTTCGGAGACGCGCAGCATGTAATCGACTTTACCGACCATTTTGCCGCCGCTGCCGCCGGTTAAACCGACCGTAGTGATCGCTAGTTTCTTGCAGGCTTCAATGGCGAGAAGCACATTCGGCGAGTTGCCGCTGGTCGAAATTGCCAACGCAACGTCTCCCGCCTTGCCTAAGGCTTGCACCTGTTTGGCAAATACTTGGGCATAATCGTAGTCGTTCGCAATCGCGGTCAACGCCGAACTGTCGGTCGTCAGAGCAATAGCCGGCAGTGGCGGCCGTTCGATCAAAAAGCGATTGGTAAATTCCGCGGCGATATGCTGCGCGTCGGCGGCGCTACCACCGTTGCCGAAGAGCAAGAGCTTGTTGCCGCTTTTGAACGCCGCGACGATGGCCTCAATAGCTTGGGTCAGCGCTTCAAGATTGTCGCGCAGAAAAGCTTGCTTGACACGGATGCTTTCGTCGAACGCTTTGACGATCGTTTCCTTCATGCGATTGTCTTATAGTGCTTGGCCATTTGGCTCTGCAACCCGAGCCGCGTTAGCGCTTCTTCGAACCACTGGCGCACGACCGGCTCTTCGTCGGCGTATTCGATTTGCGCGCCGCCCTTTTTGCGGTCGACGGCGCCTTGATAGCGTGG
>VBKX01000353.1 GCA_005879435.1 Deltaproteobacteria bacterium | reverse complement strand
GCCGCCCTGATCCACCACAAGGGAGCGGTAGTTTCAAACGGTCGCTAAATTTCTTGCTCATGTCTCTTTTAGAACCGATTAGTCGCCAAAGAAAAAAAACTGTGGGCCACTCTGGACGACCACAGTTGGAATCGCTTCAAAGGCGATGTGATGAAACCGATGCAAGTGGTCGAAGAACGCGGCTTCATTGATAAACCCGAAGTTGTGACCAAAACAGAAAAATGGCTCCTGAATGATTGCTGCGTTCCGCACGAAGTGATGGCGTGGCAAGATGATAACCTCGCGGGTGAACGGAGTGACACGAACAACGCGGACAGGACTTGGGGTTATGATGACGGACGGCGAAACAAACTGCCGACGGCCAGAACTAACGATGATTGGATGGCCGCTGCTAGTTACAAAGCCCCTGGAGGAAAATCCAGCGCGGATCGAATGACCCACAGCAATGTGGGGCTGCAGCCCTAGAAAAAAGAGCAATCCCAGGAGAAAAACAACATACTTCTTCATTGTCGTTCCTCCCTTTAGTGACGAGTCTAAGCACTGCCGTCTGGAGTTTTCAAGGGGCGATATTGAAGCGTCTAAAATATCGTCGACCTCGGCACCTATTGGGAAATTATCTCTACGGTCAACACTGAAAAACGAGCGAGGCTGGAGGAGAGAGTTCTCGCAATCCCCCGCATACGGCTTTCCGATCATCTTCATCTCAAAGCATGCGAGCTCGCCGATAGGGGGCATGGACCGACAGGGCGCCAGTCCCATCGTGCCGTCGCCCGTTGCATGATTCCATTGCTCCCACGCGAAACGGGAGATCTCAAGCCGCCCTTGCCGCCCGCGGAGCGCTTCGTCGACCTGCAGTACTTGCGCGCCGCGGGGATCCAATAGATAGGGCGAGGGCCTAGCTAAATATTGATTTGTCTCGTTCACCTCGATTCGACTGGCAACAGCCGAATCCAGTTGATCGCCATCGCGGTTGGGTTCAAACTTCTACGATTCGGTTCTCTCTTTTACTGCTGTCAAATCTCTGATCGAAACAAACTCACGAGTACTTTGAGAACTTACGTGCGGCTCGTCGGTCGAATTCAAAGCCGTTGGTACCGATCTTCAGTCTTGCGCGGGAAGGTAAACGCGACGGTTTACCTTCCCGCGGCCAATACAACAGCGCGAAAAAGAAATCGCGAGCTAAAGCTACCGAGGAAGCGATTTATCGGATTTGGGGACCGAGTTGTCTTGCTTAGTCGAAGTCCGACTGCGCTCCGCGGCAGAGTTCATATCATTCTTAACGCCGAGTTTCTCTGCGGTTCTATCGTCTAAGACTCCGGTGGCCGGCAGGTTGTTGGATTTTTGAAAATCGCGCAGCGCCTGCTGGGTCTTGGCGTCCATTTTGCCGTCCGTTCCTGGATTGAGACCCTTCGCCCTGAGAGCGTCCTGAGCCTTTTGTATATCATCGGACGTTACTTTCATGTTCTGATCGCCAGTGCTCGGTCGTTCGACTTGTTCCGGAATCGTTCCGGGCTGTCCCGGCATCCGGTCCGGTTGCGGTATACCAGGCGCCGGCTGCCCGGGAATGGTTGGCTGAGTTTCTCGAGGAAGGCTAGGTCCGGGTCGAGGGACAACCGGCCCCGTCGGATCAGTCGGCGTTGACCCGCCGCCTGGAGCAGTTTGCGCCAGTATCGATTGCGCTCCCAAGCCGACGCTGGCAGACAGTAGAGCCACGGTTAAAATCTGTCTCTTTCGTTTCATTATTTGCCTCCTTATTCGAGTGAAATAACTTCGCGCTGCTGTTCAGCATGAAAAGGCGCAAGCAATATGCCAGCCCGGCAAGTCATCGAAACGAATAGAGATGTGACTCTAAATTGGATTAATCGCGACGAAGGAAGAGAGTATTTCCTAACACGGATAGGAATTCGTGTCTGATTTTTCCTAGTTCCACAGATGAGCCGTTGTTAACGTCGGTGAATTCCGACAGCGATCTGTGAGACTAAGCGACGCGCGATCGGGAAAACCGAAGCCCGAGGGTCGAGTATGTTCGACTCGATCACGCTTTGCAGCAGAGGAATCCACTTGTGGGCGGGCCGGTTTATGACTGAAACAGTTCGCGGGTAGTTAACCGCGTCGTACAATAAAATACGATCGGTGCAATCGGCCCGTACGTCCGTCAGCCAATCTCTAAATCCGCCCAAACCCCGACGTGATCTGAAGGCCACAGCTCTGAATTGTCTTTCGCCGGCTGGTTAAAGCATATGCCGGACGCCTGCAACTGGATCGATTCCGAAATCCAGATGTAGTCAATGCAGCGATCGAAGCGATTCCACTCCGGATGAGTGGGAGCGCCGCCGGGTTCCCGCAACGGCGTGAATGCTGTCGGTTGGGTTTGAGTCGCCCGGTAAGCTGCGGCCATGAGACGAATCGAGGGTTGGTCCGGCGCAGCGTTGAAGTCGCCACAAACGACAGAATCATCAGCGTCATCCCGTGTTCGAATCCATTCGAGCAGCTGTCTCACCTGGTATTGGCGCGCCGAATCTTCCACCTTCGCGGCAATGAGATGCGTGACGTAGACGTCGAGGAGCCGGTTTTCGATTTCAAAACGCGCGACCAGCGCGACGCAGTCGTGCGAGCGGTAATCGAGATTCGCCGTCTCGATTACCGGATAGCGAGTGAGCAGCGCCTCGCCCTGGGTCCGTGACTCTTCGCCCGTCTTGGATTGCTGCAGCAACGCGTATTTTGTTCCGGTCGCTTTTGAGGCCGCCTTCTGCAACCAGCGGCCCGTCTGGCTCGGTATGTGAATTTCGTTGAGCGCCCACAAGTCGGGATTTATATCTCGCAACTGCGCAGCGATCAGATCCCGGCGCGCCGCCCAACATTTGTGATCTTGCTCGAGGTTCAAAGTCGCGATTCGAAGGATCATGCAAATATCCTCCGTCGAGGGAAACGCCAAATATGAAAATATTATGTCTCGGTTTTTAGCTCGTTCCATCCACGCTGGAACAGCAACAAACAATGCGGCGTCGACGCTCCCTTCGCCCCCACGGGCGGTAATCATTACGAGTGACGAATGCGATCCGACTCGCTATTAATTCGATCGCGTGAGATCACCTTGACCCCAACCCTCTTCGATTAGGTCAAACCCTCACCCTCGCCCTACCCACAAGCGGACGAGGGAAAAGACTTTGGGAGAGCGATCACGCCAAGCACTACAACGAGCGGATGTGCTCAATCGTGGGAAAGTCGGGGTCTAGATCATTCGGTACAGTGCTCGATCATTGCAAACGGTACGTCACGCGCCACCGGGTTTCAATAAAAATCCTTACTCAATTCCAAACAGGGCACGAGCGTTGTCGCGGAATATTTTTTGCCGGATGCCAGCTGGCAGATTTTGCGTGGCGTCGGCGATGACCTTCTGCGAGTCGGGCCAAGTGCTGGCGGGGTGGGGGTAGTCGGAGCCGAACATCACTTTGTCGGCGTCGAGGACATTGCCAACCATTTTCACACCTAGGGGATCGTCAACGAAGCTGATCCAGATTCATCTGTGAGTCTGCGGCCGTCTTTGGTTCGCTGATACCAGATGTCGAGGCCCTGGATCATGCTCGGCACCCAGGCGAGACCGGCTTCGGCCATAACGATCTTGACGCGCGGATGGCGATCGAGCACGCCGTTGAAGATCAAGCCGGTCATGGGTTCGAGCAGCTGCATGCCGGGCGGCTCTTGGGCGTAGCGCGAAGCGGTGGCGACCACTAGATTGGCGGCGCCGCGGTTGGCTTCGTCCAGGCGGGTCTTTTTGACGAGCACCGCGAGGTGAAATCCGATGGGTATGCCGGCTTCTTCGGCGAGGGACCAAAAAGGTTCCCAGCTATCATCGTACACCGGCGGATTGGCGCGCGAGGCGAGAATATTGACATGGCGCAGGCCGCTCCTTTTGGCCAAACGGGCCAGCTCATCACGCGCGGCCTGAGGATCTTCCATGGAGAGCTGCGCGACGCCGATCAAACGCTCCGGTTGCGCGGCGCAGAATTCGCTCAACCAGTCATTGTACGCTTCGTAGCAAGCGCGTCTCAGTGCCGCATCTTCGATCGCCATCGGGTCGGTGGGACCGTACATGACCGAGACGTCGGCGCCGTCTCTGTCCATATCGCTTAAGCGAAGTTCCGGCGTAGTCGGACGCAGCTCGCCTTCGCGCATCACGCCGCCACGCTCGATGGCCCACATGGCGCCGCTGCCCTGCGCCGCCGTGTAGTAACCATGCGGGCTGAAGGTCTGGCCTTCCCAGGTCCAGAACAAGCCCTTGTCGTTTTCGACGACGCGCGGGCCGCGCTCGCGCAGGTTGGCGGGCAGTCGCGCGGTCCAAAGATCTTTCGGCAGCCAGCGCAGATCGATGTGATCATCGGCTGAGATGAAGCGGTATTGCGTGTCATTTGCCATAAACGCTCTCGATATAGCGGTTCGATTCAAGCTCTCGCACCAGTGAGTTGTCGATGAAATCCTTGGGGTCGGCGTCTTTCGCTTTCGGCAGATCCTTAGCAAGGACGTCCAGGGTATCCTTGATCGCTCGCGGGGATGGATAGGGGACTTTTAGGAAATAAGGGCGAAGATAGCTGTAACTATTTTTCAAAACCTCCCGATCCGAGATACGCGTGTGCTTGGCGAGCACGCGCAGTGCGAATTCCTCGTTGGTCGTCAAAATTTTTGCGCCCTCGATCATCGCCATGAGAAACTGCTTGGCTTCGAGTCGATTGGCGGCAAGATAAGATTTTTTAACGCCAAGCCCCGAGGACACATAATCCACGCCCAAGCTCGACATGTCGAACAATAGTTTGAATCCGGCCTTCTGCGCAACGAAGGAAGAGGGTGGCGAGAGTGTGCCGGCTTGCACCGCTTTGGCTTTAAGCGCTGCGACCGTCTCCGGCACGCCGCCCACGCCGCGGATCGCAACATCTTTGTCGGGAGTGAGCCCGGCTTCTCGGAGCGCCAGCCGTGTGGCGAAGTCGGTGGAGCCGCCGATACCCGAGACGCCGACGACTTTGCCTTTCAAGTCTTGCAAAGAATTTATTTCCGGCGTGCTGTGCATGGTGAACAAGAGCTTGTCGCTGAAGTTCGCGATCAACACCGCGTCCGCGCCGGCCAACACCGCGGCGGGCACGGTCCGGCTGGAAACACCCTGGGCGAACTGCACCGAGCCGCCGACCAGCGCTTGAATCGTGCGCGCGCCGGTGACGATGTAGCGAACCTCCATGCCGTGTTTTCTAAACGCGCCAGCGTCAATGGCAACGAACAGCGGCGACTGCAAGAGCGACACCGCCGGCACCGCGACGTTAACGACTTTGAGTGGCGATTCCGCGGCGATCAATTTAGACAGCGGCGCCAGCAATAAAGCGATTAGCAAGACCGCGGTCATCCTTCGTTTCACCCTTTGCACCTGTCTAGTGACATAAAGACCCCGATTACTCCAAGTCCGTAAAAATGTCCAGATCAACTTTTCGCGGTTACGGAATCTGCCATCACACGCTATGGAGCCGAGTCTTCATTTTTGACGTTTCCTGTCCGACTTAAACGCTTCCTGGAATCACGACGGCGAAGTCTTTGGTGGGGCCCACAAAGTCACCCGCATTGAAAGGTTAGAATTGTCTTTGCCTTGGCTTATGCCGATGACTGAGTCGTAGGTGGAATCACACGCGGCGCCGCAACAGAAACCTTCTCATACCACTTGACCGTGACTTCGCCAATAAATCGTTCCCTCGTAGGTTTATAACTGAAACCTGGCCCCAGCCATCTCTCCGTCGGGCGGGCTAAAAAACCCGTTGTTCCATCCCTGGGCAGGATTGGGGCAGATTGACAATGGACGTGACTGGAAGTTTTGCGGACATTCGCGCCATCCTTGCATGATTAATAAACACCGTTTTCCGGCATCCCTGTTGCTCTACATCAGGTAGTTCGTGAAACTAATAGTGTACGAAATGATTATGGAAAAGTTTTCAAACTTAGCGAAATTCATAGTGACGGATGGGAGAACGCTTAAGATGGCGGAAGACTTAAATATCATCTATTTCTCTGCGATAGCGCTGATCCTCGTCTTTCTCACAGTGAGGATAGCGACAAAAAGATACGGCAGCTTTTTCAAATCTTCTAAAGCAGGGAGCGCGCTCGCGAGTGATGGCGCTTCAGGCCGATTTTTTGAAAGGCAACGCATCCCGGCGTTAAAGAAATGTCCGAACTGTACCGAGCAACTACCGCTCTCAGCACTGATCTGTGAGGCGTGCGATTACAATTTTCTTTCCAGGATGGTGGGACGCGGACAAAAATTTCTACCATCACCCGAGCCTATGACTCACGAAGTGTCGAATCACAGTTTCGCGTCCGCGGGGCTCTGAAATAATCGCTCGACAAGCTTTTTTGCAAAGAAGCTCAGTATTGAGTTATTTTGTTCGACACGATCACACATGCAACTCCCAAATCCAATTGATCGTGGAAGCGGCTTCGGTGCACTCTTCAACAGTTTCCTGCTTTCCGATTTTGGATCGAAACAACTCGTCGGCAATTTGTTCGGGCGCAGATCATCTTGAGCGTTAACCTTCGTCGACTCCAATAACATCTAATCAAACCGGCTTTCTCTCCCATCTCCCCTCTTGCAGCCGTTCCACATTCCCACCACGCAGCAGCTTGAGAGGCAGGGGCGGCGGCAGCGCCCCGCTAAATTCCATCTCGCTTCCATCTTTGCTTCGTGTTAATTTGGAGCCGCTTTGCAGTCCTCGCCTCGTCTGGAACTCGACAGGCCCGCGCAAAGAATCTTTTCGGCAAATCTTCGCTTTCATGGCTGTGCAAAAATCCCAGTCCCGCTGGACTCCGGCATTCGCGTTACTCTGCATCGCGCAGTTTTTCAGCTCCGCCCGGCACGCTTTACGGCAACCGATCTTCCCTTTGCATCACCTTGCTGGGAGGGACGCCATTCAAGGTCGGCGTGGTGCTCGCCTGTTTCGCGGTGATGAGCGTCGTATTTCGTCAGCTCATCGGCGGCTGGGCGGACCGCCGGTCGGAACCCAAGATCCCTACTTGAGGTTTGCTGTTGCTGTCTGCGGCGCTGCTTCTCTGATTCATTCCTGTCGCCGGAGCGGCGATGCTTGCCAACGCGTTGCGTGGTTTCGGCTGGGCAGGATTGAACACCTGTGGTTATTCATTGCTTGCCTCAGCCCGCCGCCGCTGTGGCTCGACGAAGCTTCACGTTACTACAGCGGCGTGCGAGCGAGCGCCGCGATCCTATTGTCTACCGGCATCGCGGCGCTCGGTTTGGTTGCGACGATCTTAAACCTTGCGCGTCTTAAATAATTACCCAGTAAAAAAGTTCATGAGCAACAACTCACCCGACACGATTTGGACCCGGACATTTTTGCTCCTCTGCGCGGCGCAATTTTTGGGCTACGCGCAGAACGCCATGCTCGCCCCGATCTTGCCCCTCTACGTCACCCAGCTCGGCGGCTCGCCTTTCGTCGTCGGCATGGTGCTCGCCTGTTTCGCCGCTACGAGCGTCATCGTCCGGCCGCTCGTCGGCCATTGGGCCGACCGTTGGAGCGAAGCGGGAGTGATGATCTCAGGACTGTTTTTCCAGGGAGCCAGTATCTTATTCTGCTTAATTCCGTGGGTGGAAACCGCGATGCTCGCCAACGGTTTGCGTGGCATCGGCTGGGGCGGA
>VBKX01000352.1:10745-12116 GCA_005879435.1 Deltaproteobacteria bacterium | reverse complement strand
GTGTGCCGATAAGCTTGTCATGGGCGCGCAGGGGCGCGACTATCATCGACCGGTTTCCAGAGTTGATTTGGTATTCCCGCATTTCAGGAGTGAGAACGATCTCGGGATCGTTCACTATGTCCCTGGACCAGACTGGCTTTGCTTCGGCGATAGCACGGCTCGTAAGCCCGGCACCCGACAGCACGGCGTCTCCCGCGGAAGTTTGGGAAAAGGTCTCGCCGGACGACGCCAGCCGTCGAAACGATCCGTCGACGTGACGCAGCCTTAAGGTGGAGCCTCGGACGCGAAAGAGTTGTCGGACGCTGGTCACGATGCGCTCACCGACAACATTCGGGTCCAGGGTTTCCGTAAGGGCTCCCGCCACTCGCGCCAATTCCTCCGCTTCGTGCCTGCGCCGCTCGGTTTCTTCGTAGAGACGCGCGTTGTGGATCGCGATCGCCGCTTGACGGGCTAGGATCGTAAACAATTCGATCTCTTCCGCGCTAAATTCATGCTGCTCTTTTGTGTAGATAACCAGGTTGCCGATGAATTCGTCTTTGACGATCAACGGGACTCCGAGATAAGAGACCAAGCCATACTTGCGCGCAAAGTTGTGCAGCGACGTGCGAGAATCCGTCAGCATGTTCAAAATGACGATCGGAGATTTAGTCCCGGCCAGTTGACGGCTCAGAAGTCCTCTAGCCCGCGCAACATGGTCCCGCCATTCTTCCAGGGGAATATTCCGCGCGGCAATGGGAACTAATTTCCCGCTTTCCTTGTCGAGAAAGCGGACACCGGCGGCGACGGCGATGGGGCAAAGAGGTTCGATTTTTTCCAGCAGCACCTTCAGGACGTTTTCCAAGCTCAAGGTGGAAGTAATCGCGTTATCGATCTCATTGACCGCCTCGATGCGTCTCAGATGACGCTCGGTTTGCTGGTAGAGCTGGGCGTTGCGAATGGCGACGGCTGCCTGGCCTGCAAGGGTGGTGAGAAATTCCATTTCCTGGCTGGTAAACTCGTGCTCCTCTTTCGTGTAGAGGTTGAAGACGCCCAACGGTTCGTCCCTGACGACGAGCGGCAAGGAGGCGTACGAAATCAAACCGTGGCGGCGATAGAAGGAAGCGTTATGAGTGGTTGGATCGGCGGCAAGATTGCGCACAGTGACCGGCGCCATGGTGTCCAAGACGCGTCTGGCTCGTACCCGAGAGCCGATGACGAATTCCTTCTTCCACTCCCCGGCGTCGATGTTGCGGCAGGCAAGCAACTCGAATTGGCCGTTGTCTTTGTTTAGCAGTCGTACCGTGGTCACCGATGGATAGGTGATAAAAAGATCGATTTTTTCCAGCAGCACTTGCAGGACGATATTAAGGTCCAGAGTCGAATTGATGGCGA
>VBKX01000352.1:6853-10658 GCA_005879435.1 Deltaproteobacteria bacterium | reverse complement strand
GCTGACGATCAACTCGGCGGGAAACTCGCTACCATCCGCGCGCATCGCGGTTATTTCAATTCGCTTGCCGAGCACCGGACCCTCAGCGGTGCTCAAATAATGCGCCAGACCACGGCGATGCCTCTCGCGCAAGGACGGCGGGATAATCAACTCGCTTAGTTCCTTGCCGATAACCTCGGCGCGGATGTAATTGAATGTCTTCTCGGCCGCCGGGTTGAACTCGACAATTTTACCGTCGCGATCCATGGTGATGATGCAATCGAGCGCGGTGTCGAGAATCGCCTGGATGCGCTCGAAATTGCGCCGGGTTTGTTCGTGGAGCTGGGCGTTGTGAATCGCGATCGCTGCTTGGGATGCCAGGGTCATCAAAAATTGGATTTCTTCCGGGCTAAACACGTGCTCCTGCTTGGTGTAGAAGTTCAAAACGCCCAAGGCTTGGTCTTTTGCGACCAGCGGTAGACCGATGTAAGAGACCAAGCCATATCTTTGAAATAGTGTGGGGTTGACGGTATCCGAATGGCTCAGCACGTCGCGCACGAGCAAAGGGGCGTGGCTTTTGAGAACCTGATAGGCGCGCCCGCCGCGCTGATCCAGGAAGCTTTGCTTCCAATCGTCCAGATCGATGTTATGGCAGGCCAATGCGTCCAATTCGCCGGTTGTCCGATTCAACAACCGAACGGTCGTGACCGTGGGATAGGGGAAAACATTTTCGATTTTTGCCAACAAGGTTTTCAAAATCGTCGGCAGATCCAGGGTCGATGTGATCGCTAGATCGATGTCGCGCAGCGCCCTGATGCGGTTGAGATTCTGGTTTACTTTTTCTTCGGCTTGCTTGCGTTCCGAAATGTCGGTTGCAATGCCGACGACCCGCACTACTTTGCCCTCGGCATCCTTGACCGGATACGCTCGTGAGCGTAGCGTGCGTATTTCACCATTCGGTTTCAAGATGCGATACTCGTGATCGAGATCCGCAGAATTGGCCCGCAAAGCCTGGTGAACCCGCGCGCGGTCATCCGGGTGAATGCATTCCAGCCACGCATGCGGATTTTGGTAGAGCTCAGCGCACTTTTGACCTGTGATTTGTTCGTAAGCGGGATTTACGTAATAAACCTGTCCTCCCTCCGGAGCGGCGACGAAAAATATTTCGTTGACGTTTTCGGCCAGCTCGCGGAAGCGCTCTTCGCTCCCGCGTAACTCTCTTTCGGTGAGTTGCCGTCGAATACCGACCGCGATGCTACGAGCCACCGAATCCATGGCATCCAGGGTATTTTGACTGAAAGGTTTGCGCGCAAATGTCGCCATGACGCCGACAAGGTGATCGCCGATCAGCAAGGGATAGCCCGCGAAGGCCACCATATCCCCGCGCTTTGCACATTCTTGATCATGCACCTGAAGATCACCGATGACTGCGTTGGTCAGATGCGGTTTTCGTTCCTTTGCGATGCGACCGATTTTAAATTCGCCCACTGGAACGCGCGAATGACCGCCGTCGATGCGGGTGTACATCCCCGAGCTTGCTTGCAACTCCAAAACGTCTTCTTTCTCGTTAAGTGTCCAAATGCGCGCCAAGGCCGCATCCAAGTGCTGAACCATCGCATCACAACAGCGTTGCAGCATCTCTCTCAAGTCGTTGGCATCAGAAAGTGTCGTGCTGACGGATGCGATAAACTCAGCGAGCGTGCTGCGCTCGGTAAGATTCTTGTTGGCTTCGGATAGATCGACGATGGTTTCTTCGAGCTTGCTCACCAACACCTGGCTGTAGGCTCGCATCACGCCGGCTTCTTCGGGAATTTTGACCTCGATTTGGTCGCGGTTCTGAACCGACTCGACGACCTGATGGAGTGTCTCGACGATGCTGTTGGCGGACGCGGGCTTGCGGAGAAATCGATCGGCGCCGAATTGCATCGCGAGTTTCTCGTCTGACGCCGACGTATAACTCGCCGTATACACAATAAACGGCAGCTTGCGGAGCTTTGGGTTTCTGCGGATTTCGAAACACAAGCGAAACCCATCCATGCCGGGCATGAGAATATCGGAGATCACCGCATCCACCTGCCCTTGCTCGAGAAATTTCAGGGCTGTGACCCCGTTGTCGGCTTCGAGCACGGTGTGTCCCGCGTATTCCAACACCGTGCGCAGCAATTTGCGGTTGGTGACGTTATCGTCGGCAATCAGCACGTTGATCTGAGACGAGGCGATGGATTGACCCGCAACCGGCACCGCCACTTCCTGAGATCGTGGATCGCGGGTGTTTGCTTGTCCCATCTAATTTAATGCTGAGTGTCCGATACCCGTCGTTACTCGACGGCGCGGGCGGGCGGGCCGATGCCCCAAGGCGACTCTTTCAGCCAACGTTCAACCTGTTCGGCGGGTAGCGGCCTGCTCATGTAATAACCTTGCGCCTCATCGCATCCCATGGCGCCGAGCCTCTCCCAGGTTTGTTGATCCTCCACGCCTTCCGCGACCACTGACAGCCCCAAGTTGCGGCCGAGATCAATTGTAGAGCGCACGATGGTTGAATTGTCGGCGTCGGTCATCAGTGTGGAAACGAAGATTTTGTCAATTTTTATTTCGCTCACCGGGAGGTGCTTCAGATAAGCGAGCGACGAATAGCCGGTCCCGAAATCGTCGATCGAAAAGCGTATGCCATGATGGCTCAGCAAGATAAGCACCTTGCGTGCTTTCGCTGGATCTGCCATCAGGGCGCTCTCGGTTATTTCCAAGGTCAGGCCGTTGGCTGCCATCCCGTCGTCTTTCAAGAGCGCAATCACCCGATTTGGAAACGACGCTTCGAGCAGATTGCGAACCGAAAGATTAACCGCCACTTTGAGATCAAAGCCCGCTCGCCGCCAGACCGCGGATTGACGAATCGCCGTCTTGAGCACCCATAGAGTCAGCCGCTGAATCGCGCCGGTCTTTTCGGCGAGCGGAATAAACTGATCAGGCACAATCAGGCCGCGCTGCGGGTGCTGCCAGCGCACGAGCGCTTCGACGCCGACGATACGTTCTGTTTTTAAACTCACCTTGGGTTGGTAATACAAAGACAATTCATCGTTATCGATGGCGTAACTCAGCTCGCCCATCAACGTCAGGCGCTGCGGATCGTACTGATCGATGGCGTCGGTGTAGAGTGCGTACCCCGCCGACGAACGTTTCGCCGCCCGCATCGCCATATCGCCCCGGCGTAACAGCTCTTCGGCGCTTGTCGCGTGCTGGGGAGCGAGCGCAATGCCAATACTCGCGTGAACGTCCAACGGCAATCGATCGATCACAAAAGGCGCCTCGAGGGAGGATATGACGAAGCGGGCGATTTCCGGCGCGACCTGTGACACACCGCCTTGGGCTACGACGATGCCGAACTCGTCGGCGTCCAACCGCGCGATCATGTCCGGGTCACTGACGGCGTCCTTCAATCGCTTGCCGAACTGACGCAGCAGTTCGTCGCCGTTCCGGTAGCTCAGAGCATTGTTGATTTCTTCGAAGCGATCGATATTGTCCCGCAAGAGAGCAACTTCGACGGGCACGTCCTGACGGTTGAGAAGCTGCTGCAAGTGCTCCGTCAATCGGGAGCGGTTCGGCAAACCGGTCAGAGGATCGTAGTCGGCCAAGAACTTCAGCTGGGCGATAGTTTGCCAGAGCGCCACGGCTTGGCTGATTTGGCCGTGAATGAGTTTGGAAAAGTGTATCCACTCCGGATAGAGCTCTCGAGTGTCGGAAAACAGGGCAATCACGCCGAGCGGTCGACCGTCGAACGCCAAAGGCGCCGTAAGGATCGAACGCACCGACGCCTCGGTCAATAGCGCTT
>VBKX01000352.1:0-6695 GCA_005879435.1 Deltaproteobacteria bacterium | reverse complement strand
GCCGGATCGCAAAAAGTTTTGCGCCGCGCTTGCAAGCACCGAGATCTGGGCGCTCTGCGCCGCGCAACGGCGCGCCAGATCGACGTTAAGCCGCGCTTGGCGATTGAGCTGGCGCAACAAGCTTTCTTTGTGTTCGGCTTCAAACGCCGCGTCATTGCGCGCTGGTAACGGCGCCGGACGATCCAGACTGGCGAGCAGGACCTCGACCGCTTCTTTACAATCGGGCGTGCGGTGCACCAGTGCGTTGGCGCCGACGTCCGCCGCCAGGCGTCGATCGGCCTCGTCGCCGTAATTATTGGTCAACAGCACCACCGGAGTGTTGCCGAGCCGTTCATGCTGCCGAATCAACCGGCAGAGTTCGAAGCCGTCCACTTCGGGCATCAAAACGTCCGTGAAGACCGCGTCCGGCATAGTCGTCTCGGCTTTGACTATGGCATCAGCGCCGTCCGTAGCCGTCGTGACGCCGAAACCGAGATTGGCGAGATAGGTGGCCAAAAGTTTAAGTTGCGTCGGATCATCGTCGACGACAAGAATAATCCGGCCCTCTCCCGGCATATGCTCCGAAGTTTGACTGGCCGCCAGGTGAGCGCGCACTGTACTGATCAAAAACGACGGCTCTACCGGTTTGAACAGATAATCCGCGAAGGGCGCCGTCGGCAGTTTTTTCTCATCTCCCACTGAGATCAGTCCCGTAAGCGCCAGGATGGGAATTTTCTCTGCGCCGGGCAGAGAGTGTAATCGATTGACAATCTCGAAGCCGTCCATGTCGGGAAGAAGGATATCCTGGAGAATAAGATCGGGCATTTCCTGAGTGACATAATCGATTGCCGACCGCCCATCCACCGCCTCAATCACGGAGAACCCCTCCGCTTCCAGCGCCAGACGGGTAAGCTTTCGCGATATCGGGTTATCTTCAACCACGAGAATCTTCATCGCAGGAATAACCGTGGGGGGCATTTCTGAATTCATATGCATGGTATTCTCTCGAATTCCCTCGCGGTCATCTTTCCAAATAGTGCCCAATCACTTTTGGTAACGTGCGTGTGTCAATGGGTTTCGCGATGTAGCCGTCGCAGCCGGCTGCCAAGATCTTTTCCTTGTCACCCTTCATCGCATACGCGGTCAGTCCGAGAATCTTGATACCCCGAGTCGCCGGATCTGCCTTTAGCCGGCGGGTCAATTCAAGACCGTCGATACCCGGAAGCTGGACATCCATGAGGATCAAATCCGGATTTAGCCCCGCTAAAACCCGTAACGCCGCCTCGGCATCTCCCGCCGTATGAACCTCGTATCCCTCTCCGGCCAGCAAAACACGAATGAGTTTTGAGTTCACCGGATTGTCGTCAACGATCAAAATCGATTTATCCGCCATGATTCATCTTGCTCCTCTCAAACGTGTTGAAACCCCTCGAAAGCCATAAGACTTGCTCCCGTCACAGCGTGGGTGCGCGGGACTTCATTACGTCGCCAAATGTATCTGCAACTCGTCTACGACGGCGTCGATGACGCCGTTATGTTTCAGCGCCACGAATAGCGTCGATGACGCTCTCTTTGCGCGACAAAACGGACGCCGTCAATTCTCGATAAACTCTTGCATAGTTGATCGTCGTCATGACCGCCGTTGGGCTGATGAACAAAACCGGAGCGAGCGCGCGCAGCCACGGCGTCGCACTTCATCCGCAAACTGTCGCCGCCAATACGTGATTAATGGCTCTATTTTCACTTCCCATTGCAAATTCTTCATTATGCGTGCGACTGTATTTGCCACTGCCCCGTGACTGTGGATGGATCGTCTATGGGCTCTTGAACGGATAGGTCCCGCGGCAACACCGCAAAAAATACACTGCCTCGGCCCAGCACACTGCGGACCCCGACCTCGCCCCCCTGCGCCTCGACGATTTTTTTCGTGAGCGCCAATCCTAAACCGGTCCCGGGGTATTTCTTGGTGCTACTGGAGTCGAGCTGTTGGAATTCCACGAATAGACGTCCCATGTCCTCCGCTCGTATGCCAATGCCGTTATCTTCAACCTCGATGCGAAATCGATTGCCCGCCTCGCTGCCGGCGCGCACAACGATCGTGCCGCGGTCGGAGGTAAACTTAACGGCGTTGGCAAGATAATTGTACAAAACCTGCTTCAGCTTACCGGAGTCGATGATCAATTCTTCGACCTGCGCATCGAGGTCGAGCTTAATCGCAATCCGCTTTCGTACCGCGATCGCCCTCACGACATCGCGGACCTCGCCGACAATTTTGCTCAGTTTGACCGGCGCGGGGC
The DNA here is from genome assembly GCA_005879435.1 of Deltaproteobacteria bacterium. GTDB lineage: Bacteria > Desulfobacterota > Binatia > UBA9968 > UBA9968 > DP-20. Next base: position 4,419 of record VBKX01000352.1, on the reverse strand, counting down.
AGAACTCCAACTTGCCCGTTTCGACCTTGGAGAGGTCAAGAATATCGTTGATGAGATCCAGCAGATGCTTGGCGCTGGTTAAAACGTCGCCGAGATATTCCTTGTGGTTGGGGGAGACCGGGCCAACTTTGCCGTCGTGCATGAGCTCGGTGAAGCCGATGATGCCATTGAGCGGCGTGCGCAGCTCGTGCGACATGTTGGCGAGAAACTCGCTTTTCATACGGCTCGCGCGCTGGACAAGACGATTTTGTTCTTCCAATTCCTGGTAGGCGGCTCGCAACTGATTGGGACTGGGCAGTGCCAGTGCTTTGGGAATGAGCGGCCAGAGCAATATCGCGGTAATGAGCGACACTGCGGCGGTGAGCGCTTTCATGACGCCGTCCAGCCAATAGGCGGGGCGCCAAATCATCCATATGCCGAGCACGTGCGTCGTACCGCACGCGACGATGAAGATCGCGAACAGAACGAATATCCAACTGAAAGCCAAATCCTTCCGTTTGCGCACGAAGAAGATAAGCGCGATGGGAATGGAATAGTACGCCAGCGCGATGATGGAATCCGAAATCACATGCAAGAGAAGCAAAGACTGATCCCAAAGAAGGCACACGCCATGGGGCAGAAACTGTGCGAACGCGTTCGCACTCTCGGATCGAAAGGCGCTGTTCGCGGGTGAAGCTAGGATCGCGCTGCCGCCCGTTGCATCGGCGACGGACGACTGCGCGCCTTCGTGCGCCCAAAGCTCTTGGAGACCACCGGCTCGCGCCCCCTGGATAAAAAAGAGGCCGAGGAACATTAGCGCCATTGCGAGCGAGCGTCTCAGAATCGGTTCTGCACGCAACAAAGGCGGTTTACCGCCTTGGGGATTACGTTCGATTTGCATGAAAAAAATAAGAAAGCCCGGCTGGCGGTTTCCAGCCGGGCTTTCGTTGTCGTACTTAGCCACCAGTTCCAGGCGCGTCACTTGAGATCCAGCCAGGGGCCCGAGTTCAGCCACTAGAGAATAATCGCCCTTCGCTAAAAATTTCTTTAATTACGTCGACTTGCTAAATCACAACACGTCGTCCAATCCATTGCGTGATCCACATCCACCGAACCTCGCGCCAATTCCCCGTAAGGGCGATAGATATGCGAGCATTTTTTGTACCACCGAGGCCTTTGTGCGACTATCCCAACCTAAGGCCGAAACAGTGTCTTTCTGAATACGACTTTGCGGAAGGAGGTTGCTAAAAATACCTTAATTTACCAACCTAAATTGTTTGGATTGCTTGAGTGAAAAGCGTCCAAAAGTGTACGAATAGGGAAATAGCTATCCGATCGCTGACGGCTGTGAGCATCGCGGGTCTGGTATGGAATCAACCGATTACCGCGAAACGCAGGAATTCCCCCGGGGAAAAGAAACCCGGCGCAGCGGCGCATGACTATCGGCGTGAAATAAAGTAGATGAATTTCTCCCGACGCTAAACTTTGCCGGCAGCGATAGATAAAAGTTTTTTGCGACAGACAACGATTTGTCAGTGAACGACTTAAGGTTGATCGGCGCAACAACCTACTGGAGAGTATTCGCCGATCGGCGGGCAATCCAACTCACCTAACACTCGTAGAGTTTTTTGATAAAACCGCTCTCATCGATTTCGCGCAGTAGACTGTCATCAATAAATGATTTTGGATCGACGCTCTTTGCCTTGGGATTATCTTTTTCCACTAATCCGAGCACCGTCTCGACGCCGCGCAGCGAGGGATAAGGAGTGGCTTCATAATATTTCGTCGCCAGAAGGTCGTAAGAGCGTTCGAGATTACGCTCTTGCTCTGTATTGACGCGGAGTTTCTTCCTGACGATTTCGAGACTCTCCTTTTTGTTATGCTTGAACTAGGCGATGCCCTCCAGGAACCCCTTGAGAAATCTTAACGCGTTGTCGCGATTGGCCTTGATGTAGCTTCGCGTGGAAGCGATCATGGTGTGAAGATAGTAAATATCCGTTTCCGCCAGATCGACTAAGACGCGAAAACCGCGATCCTCGGCGATGAACACGAAGGGGATCGTCATCACGGCTCCATCGATGCCGCCCTTGTCCAACGCTTGGAGCATGTTCGGCGAAGATCCGAGCTGGAGAACCTGAACGTCTGTCGGGCTCATGTTCCAGCGTTTGAGCATCATCAAAAGAACCGAGTGAGACACCGCGCCGATGCGAGTCGCGCCGATCTTTCTTCCCTTAAGATCCGCCGGAGTTTTGACATCCGACCGCACCATAATCCTGTTCAACCCTTTATTGACACCGGCCGCGATCATCACGGTCTCGCCGCCGCGCAAGGCAGCGTTAACCAGAGAATCTCCGCCGGCGCTGGCGATCTGGATATCGTTGGCGAGCAAAGCGCCGATACCAGCCGTAGCACCTTGGCCGGTGACGATGATTTCCGTTTCGATGCCGTGCTTGCGAAACAATCCTTTTTGCTCGGCGACCCACATGGCTCCATGAAGGGCGCTCACCGAGCTCAAACCCACTCTTATTTTGTCCTGCGCGACCGCATGGCTGTCGGAAATAAGCGAGAACCCGGCGGCAAATAGGCCAAGGCAGAGCTTTTTCATCGGTGTGTCAGTAACGCAAACTTCTTAGCGTTGATAGAGCGTTTTGATGAACCCGCTGGCTTCGATCTCGCGCAGCAGGCTATCGTCGACGAACGATTTTGGATCCGCGCTCTTTGCCTTTGGATTATCTTTTTCGACGAAGCCGAGCACGGTCTCGACGCCGCGCATCGACGGATAGGGGACGTTCTCGTAATATTTCGCAATCAATAAATCGAGGGAACGTTCTAGGTTTCGTTCCTGCTCCGGGCCAAGCCGAAGTTTTTTCTTGACGATATCCAGACTTTCCTTCTTGTGTTGCTTCACGAAGGCGATGCCTTCCAAGTATCCTTTGAGAAAACGCAAAACCTTATCGCGATTGTTCTTGATGTATTGGCGCGTCGTCGCGACCATCGTGTGCAGGTAATAAATGTCGGTATCCCCCATGTCGAGCAAGACACGGTAGCCGCGGTCCTCGGCGACGAACATCGACGGAATCGTCAGCACCGCGCCATCGATGCCGCCTTTGTCGAGGCTCGCCAGCATACTCGGCGACGAGCCGAGCTGCATGACCTGCACGTCGCTGGGGCTCATTTTCCACTGCTGCAGCATCATCAGTAGAACCGAATGAGAAACCGCGCCGATCCGGGTGACACCGATCCGCTTGCCCTTCAAGTCCGCCGGTGTTTTGATCTCCGGTTTGGTGGCCAATCGCTGCAACCCTTTGTTGACGACGCCCGCAATCATCACGGTGTCACCACCGCGCAACGCCGCCGCAACTAGAACATCACCCGCTGAATTGACTATCTGGACGTCGTTGGCGAGAAGCGCGCTGATTCCCGCTGTGCCACCCTGACCCGTCACGATGACCTCAGCGTCAATACCGTGTTTGCGAAACAAACCCTTCTGTTCCGCAACCCACACCGCGCTGTGGAGCCCGCTCACTGAGCTGAGACCCATTCTGACTTTGTCTTGAGCCGTCGCCGGTCGCCACATGAACAACAAACCGATCAACGGAATCATTCCGGTAATAATGGTGCGCGAATTCATCAGATCTCCTTACCCCTGACGCCTCACCCCTCACCTTTTACCAATCTCCGCCATCGCTTGCTTGAGATAACTTTGGTCGATGTACTTCGTTGGTTGCGGCAACGGTTCCTTAAGAATGCCTTGCTCGGCGGTGATCTTGATCAGCGTGCGCACGCCCTCCACGTTCAGATCGGCGTTGCGATTCCAAATGCGGTTTTTCCAGTTGTAGTCGGAAGCGTAACGGCAGTGATCCACGCTGATCGCCATTTCCTTCGACAGATAGGCGCAGGCGGCCTCGGGATTGTCCATCATCCAACGCATCGTCGAGACCATCGCTTTCATGAAGCGCACCACCAGTGGCCGGTTTTTTTCGGACCAGGACCGTTTGGCGATGTAGACGTTGAACTGAAAATTGGGCTGATCATCGGCGAAGTAACCGATGATGTTGAAGCCTTGTTGCTTGGCGACGAGATCGAGTGGCACGCCGACGGGCGCCGAAGAAATTTGGCCGGAGGTTAATGCCTGATAGCGGTCGGCGGCGCCGCCGATATTGAGTAGCTTATAATCGCGTGGGTATTCCATGCCGTGAACTTTCAATACCAGCCGTAGAGCGAAGCCGGTGCCGGAGGTGAGCGTCTGCGTGCCGATCGTCGTGCCGCGCAGATCGGCATAGGTCTTGTACGGCTTGCCGCCGATCATGCTCAAGCCGAGGCCGTTGATCAGGCCGCCGATCATCGTTATGTCCGCGCCGCGTTCATAGGCGCTGATGAGAGTGTCCACTGTCGCATTGGCAATGTAGATGGAATCGGCGGTCAACGCTTGAATCGTCA
>VBKX01000349.1 GCA_005879435.1 Deltaproteobacteria bacterium | reverse complement strand
GCGGCGCAGATCGGCATCTCGCAGCGTGACGTGGCGAATTCGCTGCTGGCCTCGTTGGCTTCGAGCAGCGATCAAGCGCCGAACTTTTGGCTCAACCCGCAAAACGGCGTCAGCTACCGGGTTGCCGTGCAGACACCCCAGTACCGGATCGATTCCGTTGACGCATTGCAACGGGAACCGATCGGCGCGGCGGGCGGCAGCGCGCAGCAGTTGTTGGCGAACCTCGCGACGTTGGAGCGCGGTTCGACCGTCACTGTGGCGACGCACTACAACGTCCAGCCCGTCTTCGACGTCTTCGCGAGCGTGCAGGACCGAGACTTAGGCGGCGCCGCGGGCGACATCCGGCGTATTTTAACGGACGTCGAAAAAGATTTGCCGCGCGGCAGCTCGATGATCGTGCGCGGTCAAGTCGAAAGCATGACCTCCGCATTTCTCGGTTTGGCCACCGGCCTGCTCTTTGCCGTCGTGCTGGTTTACGCGTTGATGGTGGTTAACTTTCAATCCTGGTTGGATCCCTTTATCATCATTACGGCTTTGCCCGGCGCTCTGTCCGGCATCGTTTGGTCGCTCTTTTTGACCCAGACCACGATCAATGTGCCTTCCCTCATGGGCGCGATCATGAGCATCGGCGTGGCCACCGCCAATAGCATTTTGTTGGTGACCTTTGCCAACGATCAACGGCGTGCCGGACAGGACGCCCTGAATGCCGCGCTGCTGGCAGGCTACACCAGACTGCGACCGGTGCTGATGACCGCGTTGGCGATGATTATCGGCATGCTGCCGATGGCTTTGGGGCTTGGCGAGGGCGGTGAGCAGAACGCACCGTTGGCACGCGCAGTTATCGGCGGCTTGACATTCGCCACGTTCGCCACGTTGTTCGTCGTGCCGGTCATCTATAGCCTGCTGCGCCAAAAGACTCCATTCGCTGTGGATGCTGAGGACGCGCGTACGGATGCGCCGTGACCGACGTTTTTTTATGTTCAAGGAGAAAACCAGCGGTATGACTGAAGGACGAGAGCTGCCGGCAAGCGACGCGACACGAAAACGCCACAGCGTACGCATCGTGGTCAGGACGTTGATCATCCTGGTTGTGCTTGGAGTGATCGGTTTTGCGCCGCGCTTTTGGCGCGAGCGCCAGTTGCGCGCCACCGTGCATGAAGTCGAGTCGAGTGCGCGGGTGGTAACCGTCGCTTTGCCGGCGCGAGCGTCGCCGGCCAGCGATTTGGTCCTGCCCGGAAGCATTCAGGCGGTGCAGGAAACGGCGATTTATGCGCGCGTCGACGGCTATCTCAAACGGCGCCTCGTCAACATCGGCGACCGGGTGCGAAGCGGCGATATTCTGGCAGAAATCGATACGCCTGAACTCGATCAGCAATTTTATCAGGCGAAAGCGGCGTTGGCGCAGGCTGTTTCAGCGCTCGAACAAGCCCGAGCCGCGCTTCGCACCAATCTCGAACGCTGGCGGACGATGAAGGGGCGCGATCTCGTGGCGCAGCAAGACGTCGATGATCGGCAGGTGCTGGTCAAGTCCGGCCAAGCCGACGTCGATGCGGGGCAGGCGAACGTCGCTGCCGCGGAAGCCAACGTAACGGCGAATAAAGCGAACCTCGAACGGCTGGCGAATCTACAATCCTTTCAAAACATCCGCGCGCCGTTCGCCGGCGTGATCACCGTGCGCAACGTCGATAACGGCGCGCTGATCGGTGCGGGAAGCAGCACCAATACCCAGCCGTTGTTCCGCATGGCGCAGACCGACAGCCTGCGTATTTTTGTCAACGTGCCCCAGGCTTACGTGGCGTCGATTGCGCCGGGCTTGAAGACCGAGGTGGCGGTGCGCGAATTCCCGCAAAAACATTTTATCGCTCAGGTCGCCAATCTCGCGGGCGCTCTCGATCCGGTGACTCGAACGATGTTGACCGAAGTGCGTATGACCAACGAAGGCGAATTGTTGCGGCCGGGAACGTACGCCGACGTCAAGTTTCAGCTGACGCGTAAGGAGCCGCCGCTGATCGTTCCGGCGAGCGCGCTGATCTTTCGTTCCGGCCAGCCGCGCGTCGCTACCGTGGTCGGCGCAAACAAGGTGCGGTTTCAGATCGTCCAGCTGGGTCGAGATTACGGCGCCAGCATCGAAGTCGTCGACGGGCTCAGTGAAAAAGATCGGCTACTGATCGCACCGCCGGACGATTTGCAAGACGGCGACACGGTTCGCGTCACTGAGACGCGCACCGGCAAAAACGGGGAAAAGAATTAACCACAGAGACCACAAAGGACACAAAGAATCTTTGTGAACTTTGTGCCCTTTGTGGTCAAATTGTTTCTTCATTTTTTTGCGCTCACGCGCCATACTTTGCCGGCGTCGTCGTCGGCGACGAGCAGTGAGCCATCCGTCCACACCGCCACGCCCACCGGACGGCCGTAGACTTGGCTGGTTTGCTGGTTCGCAATAAACCCGGTGAGAAAATCTTCGAGAGGGCCGCTCGGCCTGCCGTTTTGAAATGGGACGAAGGCGACTTTGTAACCCACTAGGTCGGACCGGTTCCACGAACCGTGCATACCGATGAAGGCGCCGCCATGATAATGCGCCGGAAATGATGTTCCCTGATAGAAAGCCAAACCGAGCGCCGCTACGTGGGAGCCCAAGGCAAAGTCCGGTTTAATCGTCCTGGCGACAAGATCGGGCCGTTGGCTTTTCTTACGCGGGTCTTCGTTCTGGCCGAAATAAGCGTAGGGCCAGCCGTAAAAGGCGCCGTCGCGGACGCCGGTCAAATAGTCGGGCACGAGCTCGTCACCGAGCATGTCGCGCTCGTTGACGACCGTCCATAAAGTATTTGTCCGGGGTTCCCAATCCATGCCGGATAGCGGCGCGGCGCGGATCTTTTTCATCGACACGCTGCTCGTCGACGTTGCTAGAGGAGCCGACGGCGATGTAAAGTTTCTTGCCGGCAGGATCGGCAAGCAGGTTTCTCGTATAATGGCCGCCGCTAGGCAGGTCGAGAATTTTTTCCGGCCGCCGTTTGATCTGCGTGTTGCCGGACCTGTACGGGAAGACGACGATGCCGTCCGTGTTGCCGACGTAAAAGCGATTGCCGATGAGCGCCATGCCAAAGGCCATGTTCAACCGGCGCAAGAAAGATTGCCGCAGGTTAGGTTTGCCGGTTTTCGTCGTGTCGCGGAGCAGCACGATGCGGCTGGGGGATTGCTGCGGCAGCGATTCCATGACCAAGACATCGCCGTTCGGCAGGACGTAGATCATCCGAGGATTGTCCAACTCGTCGGCAAAGAGGCTGACCTCAAAACCGGCGGGCGCTATCGGTGTCTTTCCCTTCGGCCATAAAATCACCGTAGGCGGATTCGCAACCGCACGCGTCGCGTTGGGCGGCGGTAGCATCAACCGTTCCGAGGGTCCGGTCTCGATGATATTGCGGGCCGCTGGTTCGGCCGCGAAGAGCAATGACGATGAGAGGGAAGGGTGATTAACCGCAAAGAGCGCAAAGGTCGCAAAAACGATCGGAAAAATTTTCATGATTTCGTTTATGCGTTTTCTGCGTTCTTTGCGGCTAAATTTGAATTATTATTTCTTTGCGGTGACGCGCCAGACTTTACCGCCGCTATCGTCTGCGACTAACAAAGAACCGTCCGGCGCGACGGTGACTCCGACGGGACGGCCGTAGGCTTCAAACTTCGATTCGTCGGCGATGAAGCCGGTCAAGATGTCTTCGATGGGACCGGCGGGTTTGCCATTGGCAAACGGGACGAAGGCGACTTTGAAGCCGACCATTTTCGAACGGTTCCAGGATCCATGCATGCCGATAAACGCGCCGCCGCGATAGCGCTCGGGAAGCGACTT
>VBKX01000351.1:1638-4988 GCA_005879435.1 Deltaproteobacteria bacterium | reverse complement strand
AAGCCGGCGAAGCCCGCGTAGGCGACGAGATAGGTTTCCTGCGCAAACAGATTTATGGGAAGCAGCAACAGGAGCACGACGGTGTACAACCATTGAGCTAGCATAGCGGGTGACCTCGTTTCATCGGCAGGACGGCACTTGGAGGTGAGAACTTTCAAGTTCCAAGTTTCTGGTTTCTAGTGTCAAAGAGGAGAGGCGTGGAACCAGGAACTCAAAACTCGAAACTAGGATCATGTCCAACCGCGCGTCCAGCGCTCGCCTCTTTTAACTTTGTCCGCGTAGTAGTTCCAATCGGCGGAATGAAACATCTCATCGCGTGGGCGGCGAAAAAGTTTTTTGCGGCTGGCGGTCAACGTCTCGATCGCGTCCGGCGTCGGTCCCTGGTAGCCGTGCAGGCCGGCGATGGCCATGATCTTGGCGGTGCGCTCCATATAAAGCGCATTGATGCACGCTTCATCGATCGTTGTGCCGACGGTGACGATGCCGTGACCTTTGATCATCACGGCGTACGCATTTCCCAGACACTTGGCAAGGTCGGCGCCTTCTTCCTCATCCAAGATATAAATCGGCCGGGGAAAGATCGGCGTGCCGCCGTTGAAGCGCGAGGACTGCATATGCACCCAATCGACGGGTTTATCGGCCAGGCTGAGCGCGATGCACATGGAAGCGTGGCAATGCACGATGGCGTTGACATCCGGGCGCGCCTTAAAAATTTCCGAGTAGATCACCGACTCCCGCGGGATGGTGCCGACGCCGGCAAGCTTCTTCAATGAAAAGTCGAAATGGACCAGCCAGTCCTTTTTATCGAGCTCCGCCCGGCGAAACATTCTCACGGCGATGCCTTTGTTGCCGGGCAACCGCGTGCCCACGTGACCCCAAAGATCGCCGATCTCCCAGTCGAGGATCTTCGCGGCGGTGTTTAGCTCTTGCTCGATGGCCTTGATCGATTTCTTAAGTTTGTGGCTGGCTGCTTTTTCGGATTTGCTCATGGATTCTCTCTTTCTTGTTAGTCGATAGATGAAGCCTGAAACCGCGCTTCTTAGGAAGCCGCCTTGCGGCGGGCGGCGTAGGACGCCGGATTATCTTCGCGGGCGACCATATGCGCGAAACAATCGATGTGCGGAAACCAGTTGCTCGCGGTGTCGCGCAACAGATGCGGCGGTTCTTTGCCCGCAGCGAACTCCTTCACGGCGGTGAGCAGAAACTTGCGCACGGCGATCACGGCCTTGTCACTGACGCCGAGATGCTCACGGCTACGGTCGAAGATCGCGCCCATGCTCTCCGTCGCGCAAGCGTCGTGGTTGAGAAAGTCTTCGATGCCCGTGAAGTTTACTTTTTTTTGCATCTGCCGGTCTTGGAGATAATTATTGCGCGCGTTGCGGATGCGCGTGTAGTCGGGATTGATTTGCCTGCGCCGGTGCACTTCGTCGTCGCGTACGGCGCGGTCGCGACGAAAACCGATGTCGTAGCGCCAGCAATGGGTATCATCCGCCGGCACATACGTATGAATTTCATAACCTTCCAATTCATTGGTCGCCCGGCCCGCCGGCACACATCCATAAACCGGCATGACGAACGCTGAGAAGCGAATATAGTGCTGATTGTCGGTGTTGCGGGTGGCGATCAGCCGGACGCCGAAGTCGGTGTCTTCGGTTTCATAATAGGGTGCGGTATCGCTTTTGTAGAGGGGCTGGTTGCGCTCGTTGGAAAAGGTGCGGTGCAAAAAGGACAGGTGCGACGAGTCGCATTCACCCTCGAGACCCTGGAGATAATTGCATTCCAGCAGGGCCTTGGTCACGTACGAGAATTCCGGCGGTACTTGCGTCCATTCGTAATTGGGAAACAGCGGTATTATTTCCCGCGGCCCGAGATACGCGTAAATGACACCGTTGGCTTCGTGGGTGGGATAGGCCGTGTGGCGCAGCTTTTTGCGAAAGTCGCTGTCGGCCGGCTCCGCCGGAGTTTCGAGGACATTGCCCTCGACGTCGTATTTCCAGCCGTGATATACGCAGCGCAAGCCGCATTCTTCGTTGCGTCCGAAGAAAAGCGATGTGCCGCGGTGGGCGCAGTGCTCGCCGATCAAACCGATGCGTCCTTGAGTGTCGCGGAAGGCGACTAACTCTTCACCTAACAATTTCGCCCGCACCGGCGGACAATCGGCAGTGGGAATTTCTTCCGATAGCAACGCGGGAACCCAGTAGCGTCGCAGCAGGTTGCCCATCGGTGTTCCCTGGTTGGTTTGCGTGACTAATTCGTTATCTTCTCGGGCAAGCATGCAGGACTCCTCGCTAAATCAATTCAACGGTTCAAAACGTTCAAGTCGTTCAAATAGTTCGAGCTGTGAAGATCAACTACGTGTCGAGCGTGCCTGAGGCAAAAATCTCGACGTATGACGGCGCCGAGCGGATCATGCCTTGTTCAACATTATACTTGATAAAAGCGTCTAGGGTTGTCTTGTTTGCCTTGATCCCGTATTTCCACGGATCGCTCCACGCCGCGAGTTGTTCTTTCATTCGCTCTCTCAAGTATACGACGGAAAAGCCGCTGCGATCGCTCAATATATCGTCGTATGCGATCTGTTTGGCTTTTTCAAAGGCCGCGTAGAACTTGGCGGCGAGATCGGGCCGCTCGCGGTCGAGCTTGCGGCTCACGACGATCATGTGCACGGGAGTATAGATGCCGGTTTCCCGGTAAAGCTTTTGATCCTCTTCGGCATAATTAGCAAACAAGCGCTTGATCTGGGGATGAGTTTCGAGGTTCTCGAACATCTTGGTGTCGGAGATGTCCGTGATGATCGCGTCCAGTTCGCCGGCGATGAGGCGTTGTGACATGTTCTCGGACTCGTCGACGTACTCGATCTTTGCGTTTGTGTCGTGGACGGGAAAAACTTCCTTCGCCTGCAGCACCCATTGAACTTTGGAAAAGTCGACGCCGTAGCGTTCGCGCAGCAAACCCCTTGCCCAAACCGTTAGCGCGGTTCGATAGGTGCGCGAGCCGATGCGTTTGCCTTCGAGATCCTTGGGCGCGCGGATGCCGGCATCAGCATGACAGAAGATCAGTTGATAGGCCGGCTTGCGCTTGGAGAAAACCGGCAGGCCGATGATTTCCCAGCCGGCTTCGACGGCCGGCAGGAAGTAACCGATATTCAGATCCATCAAGCCGAAGTCGCCGGTCATCATCTTGGGATCTTCTTTGTTGACCATCGACGACGATTTGACCGATTTCAGCTTGACGCCGTCGATAGGAACACGGCCTTCGAGAAGAGGCATGGTAATGTCATAGCGCATTACCGGGAATTCGATTTCCAGGTTCTCGGTGCTCATGGCTTCACTTTAATCCAATCGGTTTTC
>VBKX01000351.1:0-1597 GCA_005879435.1 Deltaproteobacteria bacterium | reverse complement strand
AATTGGCGTTGCAACGACTCCATGCAAAACCACTCGTAGGCGATGAATGCGGCACGCGGCCGGAGAATTTAAATATCTAGGTATCCGTGAGGACACTTCGTTAGCCGGCTTGGCCAAATTGGCGCCTGCCTTCGATAAACAAGGCGTATTGACAGTCGGGAATTCCAGCCAGATTAGCGATGGTGCCGCGGCCTTGCTCGTGGCGAGCGAGCAAGCGCTAAAAAAGCATAAGTTGAAACCCATCGCACAGGTTCTCGGCGGTGCCTGGGCTGCGGGCGAGAGTTGGCGCTACGTTGAAGCGCCGGTAGCCGCGGTGAAAAAGCTCCTCGATAAACTCGACAAGAGCATCGATGATTTCGATTTGATCGAAAAACAACGAGGCGTTCGCGATAAACAGCGTGTTGTTTAGCAATCCGCTTGGCGTTGGCTTCGCGTACAATTGCGCGGACCTGCCTTTGCTGTCAAGCCATGCGTGGGCGAAAATTGGCGGCGTCTTCGCGACCGCGTGTCTCGAGGATCGAGAGCAGTCCGGCTTGTCCCCGTACGGCGCGCAATTCGGCGGGGATGGTAGTGAATGTGTGGTTGCGATCGGTGGGATGGTTGCGCGCCGCCGAATAGCTTAATCTCGCCGTGCATCCCCAGCAGGCGGCAACCGCAGGCCGGAAAATTTTGTCGCGAGACAATTCTCCTGACCGTGCTGTTTCGAAAAGAGCCGATGAATTTCTGCGTCGGTGACTTCGGCGAGAGTCGCCGGTTGCCACTGCGGTTTGTGGTCTTTATCGATAAGTCTTGCTCGCACGCCTTCGCGGAAATCGGAACGAACGCAAAAGTTTAGCGACATATCCAATTCGCGCTGGAACACATCTTCCAAGGCTAAGTTTCCACCTTCCGTCAGCTGTTTAAAGGTTGCCTTGGCGGAAGTCGGCGAGCCGGCCAAGTAACCTTGAATTGCATGTCTTATCCATTCGTCGGAACCTTTCCAGCAGCGCAAGGCGTTATCGACCTCTTCAATCGTCGAGTGATTCGTAAGGCGATTGATGGTGCTGCGACGCTGCATAAGTTCCGAGTTGGCGTCGATCTCGGCAAACGATTTGATATAGTCGCACAAGGTATCTCGATTGGTCCGCGCATCGCTAACCCAATTGAGCTTGTTCATACCGGCGAAGAATTCAGACTTTTTCTCCGCGCGTATCAAACCGTCGGCCATGCCGATGGCGACCGCGTCGGCGCCATTGATGCGTGCTCCGGTCAAAGCGAGGAATAGGCCGATTCCATCGGCCATGCGATTTAGAAAATAAGTTGCGCCGACGTCGGGGTAAAGACCTAAGGCGACCTCGGGCATCGCCAACGTCGTGCGCTCGGTCACGATCCGAAAAGACGCGCCATTCATAATGCCAACGCCGCCGCCCATCGTGACGCCGTCTGCCCAGCAGAGGATCGGTTTGGGATAAATGTGAATCAGATAATCCACGAAGTATTCAGTCACGAAGAAATCGGTCGCGATTTGCATGCCGGATTTTTCGTTCAGCTCCTGAACCAAGGCTTTAACGTCGCCGCCGGCGCAAAATGCTTTGCCTAAATTGGCATGAATGACGAC